>CALDOI010000113.1 GCA_937912115.1 uncultured Bacteroidota bacterium
GATTACCAAACTTAGCATCCCCGGAAGGACTTAAAGAGGGTTATGTAAAGAGTATTCATAAAGATCATAATGGTGAGTGGGAGTTTAGCTTTGATCACAAGCCTGTACTTGGCTTCAAAATAAATTTTGGATGGATAGCGGCAATTTATTATGCGCAAAAAAGTTTACAGAGTGGACTGGATATAGAATGTCCAACACTTGTTATGTATTCTTCCAAAAGCGTTATACCCGGTAATTATAATAGTTCGATGCATACTGCTGATTCGGTGCTTGATGTTGCCGATATTGAAAAACATGCAGACGTTATTGGAAAAAATGTAAAGAAAATTGTAATTAAAGATGGTGTTCACGATTTAATTTTAAGTAAAAAAGAAGTTCGTGAGAATGTTTTTAGCGAGATGACTATTTTTATTAACGAAGTCCTTAACTCGTAAAACTCCAATTACGATAGCGATTTATTTAGCATGAGTATATCACAACTTTCAGCTTACCAATAAAAATAAATTAATGAAATTTGAAGATTATAGAATATCTCCTGAAATAAAAAGAAGCCTGAAAGAACTTGAATTCAAAAGGCCAACCGATATTCAATATAAAGCTATACCTCCAGTATTGAAGGGTGAGGATGTGCTGGCCATTGCGCAGACAGGAACTGGTAAAACAGCAGCATTTGCTATTCCGGTTATTCATTTGATAAATCAACAGAAGAGTACAAATGAAGATGGTGGTATTCAATGTGTAGTGCTTGTTCCAACACGTGAATTAGCAATTCAAATTACAGACGTTTTTAAGGAGATTGGGAAATATACTAATGTAGTTTCATTAACAGTTTATGGTGGAGTTGATCAGGATCCTCAAATAAAACAACTTAGTAAAGGTGTCGATATTCTTATCGCCACACCGGGTAGAATGTTTGATTTGGTTAGCCAAAAACATATTTTTTTAAATAAAGTTAAGGTTCTCATTTTGGATGAAGCAGATCATATGCTTGACCTTGGTTTTATAAAGGATATCAATGATATAAAAAGGTTTTTACCTAAAAAGCATCAAACGTTATTCTTTTCAGCAACCATCGACAAAGAAATTAAAAAACTTGCATACTCACTTGTTAACAACCCCATAAGAATACAAATATCCCCAAACGATCCTGTAGCAAAAAACATTGAGCATGCAGTTGCCTTCATTGAGATGGATGATAAAAGGTTTTTTCTAGAACGTGTAATTACTACTTACCCCGATAGTAAAATACTTGTTTTTGTTAGAACAAAGATTAGGGCCGAAAGAGTTATGAAAGCTCTTGAAAGGGTTAATATTGTAAGTAATACAATACATGGCGGTAAAGATCAGGAAGACCGCTTTATTGCACTAAATGCCTTTAAATCCGGCTCTAACAATGTACTTATCGCAACAGATGTAAGTGCCCGTGGAATTGATATCCCAGATGTAGATTTCGTAATAAATTACGACCTCCCTGAACAAACCGAGAACTATGTTCACAGGGTTGGAAGAACAGGTCGGGCTTCTAAAAAAGGTCAGGCTGTTTCTTTTTGCAGTAGCGGTGAAAAAGTAGTTCTTGAAGAAATAGAACAATTCCTTGATAAAAAAATTAATACTCTCGAAATATCCAAAAACGAATACCTTGAGACATTGGATTTTTCAGCCGAAACCAAAGATGATTGGAAAAGCCTGATAAAACAAACAGAAGAGCTCGAAAATCTAAAGAAGAAGAAAACTAAGAGTCGAGCCACTAGGCAAGCAAAGAGAAAAAAATAAATATTTCTTGCTCAATTCTATTTTTCAATAATAATTTCATTTGTAATTACAGCCGCTTTACTGAGCATTGCATTTACACCACAATACTTATCTTGTGATAGACTTACTGCTTTTTCGAGTTTAGCCAAAGGAAGATCTTTACCCCGGAATGTGTAAACAACATGAATTTTATTATAAATCTTCGGATGCTCTTCAGTTAGTTCACCTGTAATCTCAACATTAAAATAATCAGGCACTACTCGCATTTTTGCAAGAATCGAAACCACATCCATCCCTGTACATCCTCCAAGTGAAACAAGCGTTAACGCCTTGGGGCGAGGTCCGGTGTTTTGTCCACCAACACGTTCATCGGCATCAATCTTAATTTTAAAATCATTTACTTCGGCCTCAAAAGCCATATTACCTGTCCAGGCTACATTAACTTTATTTTGCATATCATTATATTTTAGTGCAAAAATATGATTTTATTTCTTCTATCCTTCAAAAATGGCAAACACAAAAGACTCTAGTTACCTACCGTTTTTTATTAACTTTGCAATAATCCCTAATTTTTCGAAAATAAGAATTTGAATACTAAATTATATTATGGAGTCAACAAACTTTACCGATAAACAAGCTCTAACACACCGTTCCTTAAAAACTGTAAAAATAATACTTGATGAAAACCCTGATTTAAAAGATATTATCTCAAAGTCAGAAACTTATGAAGACGCTTTATTGATTCTAAAGAATAAACTGAATTTATATCTGGAGAACAACCCGGAAACCAAAAATTTCTTCTGCAAAAAAACCGAAACCTCAATAGATAATCTTTCATGGGTTGATATTGCTGTGATAAGATTACTTAACTACATTATACACGAAGGAACTGCGTACACTGATCCAAATAGGAAAAATGAACAGATAAAAAGCACTCCCATTCGTAACCTATTTAATGCTATTAAATTTGGAAAGGGTGACTGTAATAAAGATTTCTTTTTGGATATGCTTTATCTATTTCGCCAAATTAACGGACGGCTTAAACAGAAACTACCTTCTGAACTAAAAATAAGATCATGGATGTCGAAATATCCATCTGGTCTTTCTGAATCAGTTATTGAAACAAGAAAAGAAAACAAAGAAAGAATAATTAAAGTTATAATTGGCGAAATTGACAGTGGTGAACAAATTAGTGAGAGATTCTTTTTTGATGAGGGAATGACGGAAGATGAAAAATACAATAGAGCCAGCAGTTGGTGGAATGATTACTATTTTCATTTAAGATTTGCAGTTCGAACACCGGAACGGCTTAACAAGATGTTGGATTATTCGCTTCGCCCTACAAAACTCAAAGTTCTAAACGACGCATACGGAGCTGGAATTCCTTTTTTTATTAATCCGTATTACTTATCATTAATTGACGTGAATATTAGATTTGGCAAAACAGGATCCGATCGTACACTTCGTGATTATATATTCCATAGTCGTGAGTTAGTTGAGGAGTTTGGTAATATCCATGCGTGGGAAAAAGAAGACATTGTTAAGTTAGGAAAACCAAACACGGCGGGGTGGATGTTACCTGAATACAACAATGTTCATCGACGCTATCCCGAGGTTGCAATTTTTATCCCAGAAACTCGTGGAAGAGCTTGTGGAGGATTATGTGTTTCTTGCCAGCGAATGTATGATTTCCAAAGTGGTCATCTTAATTTTAACCTTGATAAACTTAACCCAAGAATTTCATGGAAGAAAAAGATGGCTATTCTGCTTAAGTATTTTGAGGAAGATCCGCAACTACGTGATATATTAATAACTGGGGGGGATTCTTTTATGAATACAGAAGAGTCTCTAAGCCAAATACTTGACGGCATTTACAATATGACGAAAAGAAAAAGAGATGCCAATTTAAGTCGCAAAGATGGAGAAAAATTCGCAGAAATAGCACGAGTAAGATTAGGCACCAGATTACCTGCCTACCTCCCTCAACGTATTACAAAAGAGTTTACCAAAATTCTTGCTGACTTTAAAGGTAAGGCCTCAGAAATTGGAATAAAACAATTTATAATTCAAATACATGTTCAATCGGCAATGGAAATAACACCTGATATGA
>CALDOI010000114.1 GCA_937912115.1 uncultured Bacteroidota bacterium
AACGATCAATAGCTGCCTACGATACTGATTATGCTGAAGAACAGGGTATATCACCTGAAGATTTTCCAGAGATTCAGAATCAAGGAACTGCTTATAACCAGCATTGGGGATATTTATATCGAAATGCTGACGAATGGAATAGTGATTTTTCCGCCCGAATTCATAATCCAAATGTATCAGGGGAGGTACTAAATGAGAAAGTGAATACATACTTCAAGCCGCAATTCAGCATTCGCGATTCGTGGAATGTTAATAGCAGATTTGTGATATCCAATACTATTTATCTCTCGTTAGGAACCGGAGGCGGACAGGGCACTAGAAAAAGCCTCAAAAATGATGACCTGATAACTGCTGCCAACGTTGAAAATAACCCTGATAAATTTATTAAAGAAGAAATTGGACAGATTAATTGGCAAAGTATATATAATCAAAATTCGGGACCTACAAATACCGGATTTGGACCGAAGCCTCCAATTAACAAAACATATAGCGATCTTCTTTACTTTTCCAACAACTATCTGGTACAAAGCAACAATAACCATCGATGGTATGGTTTGCTTTCATCGTTCACATACATAATAAATAATAAATTTATATGGTCAGGCGGTATTGATTTAAGGATGTATAAAGCTGAACATTTCATGGAAATTACTGATTTACTGGGGGGTGATTACGCAGTCGATGAAGAAGATATACGTAATGATTATGATGCAAACCCGCAATTGGCAGTGAAACATGTTGGCGACAAAGTATATTATTATGATGATGGATTTGTGAATTGGGCAGGTTTGTTCACTCAAATAGAATATAAACTTGGGAAAGTAAGTGCATTTGTAAACCTTACAGGTTCGGTTAGCGGCTTTAAAAAGCATGATTATTTCGGAAACAACGAATCTGACTGGAAATACAAGCCTGGTTTCACATTTAAAACAGGAGCAAATTACAATTTAACAGAACACAGTAATGTATTTATAAATTTAGGATATCTTTCAAAAACTCGTGATTTTAGATACTATTTCCAGGGTTATACTGCTAATTTCTTACCCGACTCTATCACAAAAAACGAAGAAGTTCAAGCATTGGAATTTGGTTATTCGTATACAAGTAGATCATTCACCGCTAATGTAAATGCATACTATACTAAATGGAAAAACAAACCAACAAGTCAGGTTAGGGGTCAATATGAAGATCCAATTACAGGAACCGAAGGTTATACGTATGGCGATGTTCCGGGAATGGATGCATTACATATGGGGATTGAAGTTGACTTTGTATATAAAATCATGCGCAATCTGGAGTTTCAGGGATTAATTTCCGTTGGAGACTGGACATGGGATAAGAAGATTGAAAATCTTCAAATGTATTTTACTGATGATAATCAGCCGGCTAACAAAATCAGTTTTGATGCAACAGGCATACATGTTGGTGATGCTGCGCAAACACAACTGGGGGCTAGTATAAAATATGAGCCTGTTAGTAGGTTATATATCGAAGTTGGTGGCACATATTTTAATAGGTATTATGCCGATTTCAATCCTGAAGAAAGCACTGATGAGTACGGTAATCCTGTTGACTCATGGAGAATCCCTTCTTTCGGATTAGTTGACTTCCATACTGGTTACAGATTTAAATTGAATGCATTCGACAAACTTGGTTTTACAGTAAGACTCAATGTACTAAATGCACTAAATACAGTTTATATCTCTGATGCAAAAAATAATGACACATATATACAAAGGCCTTTCAATAGCTTTGATGCCCGCTCGGCGGCTGTATTCATGGGAGCTCCACGTCAAATTACTGCTTCTTTAAAAATAACTATTTATTAAATATTTCAACTACAAAATAAAATGAAGAAATTAATTATTATCACATTGTTCATCACCGGGATTTCAGCACTAAGTTTTGCACAGAATAGTATTCTTGAAGCTCGTGGGATGCCTGTTGGAACAGTTGTTACGGTAAAAGGTATTGCTACAAACGGTTCAGAGATGGGAATAATCAGATATATGCAGGATGCTACTGCAGGAATTGCTGCATACGGATCAGCAGTTGAAGATGTAAATCGAGGAGACTCAATTACGGTTACCGGAACTCTGAAAATTTATAATCAATTACTGGAACTGGATCCTATTACTAGTGTTGTAGTTAATTCTACAGGCAATACATTACCTAATCCAATCATAGTAACACCCGATCAAATTTCTGAACAATATGAAGGTCAGTTGGTAAAAGTATACAACGTAATCTTTAATGATGCAGGACAAACTTTTACTGGTAATAAAAAATACACATTTACTGCTGATGGTGAAACAGGATACATATATATAAAAAATGGACAAGATTTTGTAGGTACAATTATTCCAAGTGCGCCGATTGAATTAACAGCATTATGCTCTCAGTTTGATTATAGTAATCCCAACACTGGTTATCAATTATTACCACGCGATTTAAATGATATTTTAATCCCAAGTTCCATCTATTTCATTGATGCATTATCCAATACAAATTTCACACATAACTCAATAGATTTTTCATGGAATACTAACATTGAAGGAACAACTGAAATGTACTATGGATCAACGGAAGAATTGGTATCATCTAATTATGTTTCTTCTACAGGTGGTTCTACAAATCACACCATTAGTTTGTTAGATTTAAATCCAGGTGAAATCACTTGGGTTCAAGCATTTTCAATTAATGGGTCTGATACTGCTAAATCAGCAATAGTTCCATTTGCAACAATATCAAATTCAACAGGCAACATAAAAGCATATTTCAATAGCCCGGTTGATATTTCTTATTCAACCGGAGTTGATGCAATATATCTTCCACAAACAATTGATGACACATTGATAAGCTATATTAATCGTGCAAAACACACCATCGATTTCACTATCTATAATTTTAATAACGCTGGAATTAGCAATATTAGCGATGCATTAATAGCAGCAGCTGATAGGGGTGTTCGAGTTCGGGTGATTGGATGTGGAACCACTGCTAACTTAGGAATTAACGAGCTGACTGGCTCTGATGTTCATGTACTTATCGGACCCAATGATTCTCAACGAACCGGCATAATGCATAACAAATTTATTGTTTTTGATGCACAATCTTTTGATGTAAACGATCCAATTGTTTGGACCGGATCAACAAACTTTACTGATGGTCAGATAAATCTTGATGCAAATAACGTAATAATAATTCAAGATCAAAGTTTGGCACGTGCTTACCAAATTGAATTTGAGGAAATGTGGGGTTCTTATGGCAACGAACCAGATGCTGCCAACGCACGTTTTGGGTCAACAAAAAGGAATAATACTCCACACGAATTTATTATAGGTAGTAAACGTGTTGAATGTTATTTTAGCCCTTCTGATGGTGTAAATGGCAAAATTGTTGATGTAATAAATACGTCGGATAACGATTTGAGTATTGCAACCATGCTTATAACACGAATTACAATGGCCGATGCAATAGTTGACCGTAAATCGGATGGTGTAGCCGTAAATGTTATAACTAATGCTGAAGGAAATAATAACTCAACTGTTAATGAAATGTTAGCAGCTTCATTAACAACTCATGTTACGTTTGATGATGTATCTTCAGGAATACTTCATCACAAATATATGATTGTAGACCAAGGTGCTCCTGCCTCTGACCCTATAATATTTACTGGTTCGCATAATTGGAGTGCTGCCGCAGATAATGATAATGATGAGAATACTCTGATCATTCATGATGCTACCTTAGCCAACGTGTATTATCAGCAATTTGTATATCGTTTTATTGAAAACCATGGAGTGCTTTTTGAACTTACTGAACCACCAACTGCTGTTAACGACAATACTGAAACGATGATTAACCAGTTAGTAACAGTTAAAGTGTTAGATAATGATATGTTACTAGCTCCAGTTTCATTAAGTATTGAAACAGGCGCTACTCAAGGAAATTCTTATATCCCTTTTGCAAATCCCAATGTAATAAGTTATATGCCAGCTGAAGGTTTCTATGGACTGGATTCTATGGAATACAAAATTGCCTACCAGGCAGAACCAACACTATTTGCAACTGCAAAAGTATATTTTACTGTGATAGATAATAGTGGTGTTGAGGATGTAATCACAGATGGAACTGTAGTTGTGTTCCCAAATCCGGCGGATGAACAAATCAATTTAACATTTAACTCTAATAAAAACACAAATATTGAAATTGTTAT
>CALDOI010000115.1 GCA_937912115.1 uncultured Bacteroidota bacterium
ATTAACATTACTATTTAAATAGATATTAAAATCACCAACTCCCGGATTAGGGTAGATATTAAGCGACTTGCTTGTGAAGGATTCATCAATTCCAATATTTTTTTCTGTTTCAAACGACCATGTTTCACTCCATTCTGAAACCAGAGAACCTGATCTTCCTAACACCTTCCAATAATATACAGTGCCATATTCCAATGTACTCTGACATTGATATTGTGGATTTTCGCCAGTATATTTTGTAGGATTACTAAATGAAGCATCTATATCTGCCCAAAGTTCATATGCTGATGTACCAGCCACTTCTTCCCAGGTAAATAATGGACATCTGGCTATACCAACACTATTATTTCCAGGGCTTAATTGAGTAATTTCATTAACCGTGCTAAAACTCCAAACTTCCGACCAATCCGAAATATCTAAAGCATGTTGAGCTGCTACTCTCCAATAATACTCTTCCCCAAATACTAAATCGTTAACCCATAAAGTATCATCATCTGGAGAAAAAGATCTAGGTGTCGTGAAATTATCATTTACATCAATTTGGAAAACATAATTTGTTGTTCCTTCATATTCATCCCATTCAAATTTAATTAATAGATCTGTAATATCTCCAACTTCTGGAGAAATCAATTCAGGCATGGCGACTGTTGTAAATGATTTTACACCCGACCACAATGAAGTATCAGCAGCGTGAAATGCACGAAGTCGGTAGTAGAATGTTTGCCCGAAAAGAAGGTTTGCTAACTGCCAACTTGAAGTATCCGCTGGTATATTATATGTCATTAAAAATGGACTGTTAAAACCAATATCCGATTTTCTTATTAAAACTCCTCCATTACCTGCTATTAGACCATTATCTGCTGTTATCATAACGCCTTGTAAGTCCTCTCCTATACCTGATGTTATCTGATTCCATGCACCATTAAACTTAAGCAAAGTGCCTGATGCTCCAACGGCATATCCATTCATTCCATTAAAGCTTACACCATTAAGAGCTTTAGTTGTACCTGACTCCTCTTTATACCATAGCATACCATTCCAACGAAATATTTCTCCGCTTTTTCCAACAATCCACCCATTGTTTGCATCAATCATTGCAATTGAGTAATGATCCTTAGAGCCAATAACTTCAGCGATCCACTCAGATCCATCATAATGTACAACTATCTTTCCTGTTCCACAGGCCCAAATATTTGTTGAACTAAGCATAACAACATCATACAGGTCATTAATATCACCTGTTGTTACTTCCTGCCATAATCCGGCATTAAAAACGACTATAGTCCCTCCTGCTCCCACTACAACGCCATTATCAGCGTCAGCAAAGCTAACACCCAACAAATTCACCGTTGTTACAGCATCAACAACAGCCCAAGTTGTTCCATCATAGTTTAACACCGTTCCTGCATCACCAACTATATATCCATTATTGGCATCAACAAATGAAACTGATCTTAGATCAACAGAAACGCCAACATCTACTACACTCCATCCTGAGCCATCATTATGAATTACTAAACCATCAGCACCAACAGCCCACATGTTATTATCCGCAACTATATATGAATCAAATATATCAGAAGTAACCCCCGATTCATCTTTATTCCATGCATAAACTGTGTCTAACTGCATTTGATATCCTGTAAGTCCTGTTAATTCAGTCCATGTAATTTCAGGGTTTGAAAATACTTCCTTACCATCCACAGGATTATTCATCTTTACATTCCATGCAATCGCAAAGCTCCAAGTATCTGACCATTCAGAAGCCACACCATCATCATATGCTTTAACATGCCAATAATATGTTTCTCCGAATATCAGATCACTCATAGTTAAAGCTGTTAAATCTGTTAGGGGAAACACTTCCGAATTTTCAAATTCAGCATTATTTGCTAATTCAAGCTCATAATAAATTTCAAGAGAAGTTCCTGTAACAGCATCCCAATCAAGAACAACATCAGGCATCTGCCCTACTGCAACGTCCGCAGGTGCTTTTAGACTTGGAGCATAAATTTTAACCTGTCCGAATACTGATACTGTTATCAGTACAAAGAACAAACTAAGAATTGAATAAATACTTTTCATATTCGTAGATTTTAAATTTTATCTAATTAATTAGCAATAATTTTTTGAGTATACACATTTATACCATCAACAATTTGAACAACATATGAACCCGATTTAAGATTCGATAGATCCAAACTAATTTCATTCACTCCCTTTTTAATACTGTTTGTTTCTGACAACACTATTCGTCCTGAAAGATCATAAACATAAACATTAGCAAATGAGTTATTTGTTGATTCAAATTTTAGTGTCGCAAAAGTGCTAACAGGGTTTGGATAAATATTGAGGTCGAGTTTAGTTGCTTTATCTTCCTTTACTATATCATCAATGCCAACAGGTTTACGGAAGTTATTACAACGTAATAATCCTCTACCAAAAGTTGCTGCATAAATAACACCATAATTATTCGTTCCTGGATATATAACCAATAATACTTCGTTGCCGTTAACTAATTTTACTGTATCAGGCGCTTTAGCTTGCATTTGCTGCTGCAATTGGAATACTGGAACACTGCCCATAAGACTGTCCTGCCTTACCCAAACTGGTGAATTGGCATGAATATTTTCGGTTGTGAAAATACCATGTTCAGTACCAATAATACCCAAATCAGAATTCGACATTTCTATTAATGAAGAATATACCGGCATTTGAGGTAAATTGCCTTGTCGCGAATTAAATACGGGCACTTCATCAAGAGCATTTTCACTATATAGAACATAGTAATCATTACCATAATTACCTAGGGTAATCATAACATTAGCTGCATTATCAGGATCAACAGCAATTGATGTAATCAATTGTGTAATAGGGTCGGATGTTCCGGGAATTAAAAGTGGAATTTCCTGTGTTGAAACAATACATTCAGCACTATTTACATCTGCACGATCATAATTATAAGCAAGTGCAAGATTAGATATTCTAAATAATTTACCTTCTCTTGTTCCTACAAATACATGATTTGCATCAGATGAATAGGAGATACACTGTGAAGCTCCTGAAAAACCAACATCTACATTTGAAATTTCAAACCACTCAGGTGTTTTACCAAAAAGATGTAGCTCATTTGTCATGTATACTTTATTAAATGAGGCAATAAAGAAACGTGAAGAAACTATATCCTGAATATTAAGTGAGTCTCCATTATATAAGGTAATATCTGCTGGAGTTTTATAGTAGAATGGTTGACTGCTATTATTACTAAGAACTTGGATTGTGGATCCCCCTGGTATAGTATCCTTTGCGTGATACATTACTGAATCGCGGCTATTTGGATTATTAAAGCTTTCCCACAATGCCAATGGCGTATTAAAAAAGTTTACTGAAAGACTGAGATCATCAACAAATTGAGTTGAGTAATTTGCTCCAGCATCTTCTGATCTGAAAATAAATGCTAACTCACTTCCTGGCTCACTAACAACCAAGACTTCTCTGTTAATTGTTGAGATTACGCATGCACCGCCATCGCCTGGGTTTATTTCTTCACCTTGTTTTGTTGTATTTCCTTTACCTGTAATTAATATGCTACCATTATCTTGGGCACCACCTAATACATAGTTTTCTCCTCCAGAAATACCAATATTATAAAACTGGGTTGTAAAATAGCTTCTATTACTACCTTCAAATACATATTCACCGCCATTATAAGTACCTATTGAAACACCACCATCGGTGCCAACCATGAAAGTATTATTAGAACCAGGTCTAAATACATAAGTATGATGATCAACATGAAGATAATTTGGGAAAAAATTAGGAAATATAGCACTTGAAATACTTTCCCATGCGAATAAACCTGTTTCTTGAATTTTTTCACCTTGCCAAGCATTAACACCTCCTAGTATTATCTTATCAGGATTTTCGGGAAACACAGTTAGCGCATTGTCGTATACACCTTGACCAACAAATATGGGTACTGCGGGTGATCCAGGTTGAATGATTCTCCATTCAACACCTTTATCATCCGAACGATAAACGTTATATAGGTCACCACTTGTATTAATCACACTGGCGTATAAAACATTTGGATCAGAAGGAGCAAATGCAAACTCAATTCGAGTAACACCACTTTCTGGTAAGCTAATTGAATCACCAGTTGATCTTGTTATAAATGCGCTTACATCACCTGATGTTGAAATATAGCATAGATTATCAACACATGCTACAACAGCTCCATCTGATGAAACCTGCACATCCATAGCATTCATAACAAGTTCTGTACCTGCAGTATCAGTGGCCACAGACCAAGAATCACCACCATCGTTTGAATACATCAAACCTGAATTAGTAGCAGCATAAAGCCTACCATTATTCTTGTCGACGCTTATCTCATTCACAAAAGCCCATGGACTGTTTTCATTATTGAATTGTGGTTGAGTTGAAGCAATAAGATTAAAATTATCGCCATCATTTGATTTATAGACTCCTTGTCCCATAAACCCTCCATTAAATCCCATTTCGTCAAGTCCTGACATGGTTTCAGCAGCAAAGCTTTCCCCAGTACCAGCATATATAGTACCATTTGCATCTTGCGTCATACATGATACATTCAAATTATAGCTGCTATTATTTATTTTAAACCAGGTTATACCTAAATTAGTAGACTTCCATATTCCGCCTGTAACTCCTGCTGCATAAATCGTTTTCGATTCTGCATCCTGATTATCGAACATAATAGCACGTGTTCTACCGCCAAAATTATCAGGACCTAACTGTTTCCAGTTTAGACTAGACGAAGAACGATAATTATCAATATCTTCCAATTGTTTTTGCACCTTATCTAGATCTTCAGGAGCAATAACACCAGTTGTTTGATTATTACGAATCATCGCAAGATACTCCACCGAAGGTTTAATTCCATATACCAACGATGATTCATCACTCAATCGAGGAGAGTATTTTGATTCATTCCGATTGTTAGAAAAGCCTAATATTATCACTCCTAATACTATGGTAATCAATGTTAAGCTTAAGCGTAAATTTTTTCGTTTCATACTTTATAACTTTATTATGCTCATAATTATGGATTCGCATTTTAGAACGCACAATTTACAGCTTTTCTTTAAATTGAATTAATTTATTTCAAAAAAATAATAAACAAGTATTCATTTTTATCCAATATATATAATAAACCTACACAACTATAGTCAATATCAATTGTTTACAAATATACTAATATGATGATCTTAATAAAAATAAAGTCATTACAATCAAATCAATCTGTTTCCACAAAAATTGATAAATAAATTTGAATTTTATATAAAATAAACCCTGCATTAAAACAAAGACAATAGCAAAGCCTAAATTGACCGATT
>CALDOI010000116.1 GCA_937912115.1 uncultured Bacteroidota bacterium
CTTCAGGTCTAAATGCTGTTCTCATCCTGGCGATCTGATAATTTGTATCACCAATATAAGTGTATGCAAAGAAAACATATATAAAGGCCATTAAAATACCACCAACAACAATTATTCTAACATTTTTTCTAAGTATCAGGTAAACAATACCTCCAATCATAGGAACAATAATGGCTCCTCGGGTACCTGATAATAACATGCCCCAAAATCCAAGCGTACTAACAATAAGAAAGAAAATCTTATTTCTCTTTCCTTTTATACTTGTTGCTACAAGAACACCAACAATTCCAGCTGCACCTTGAGCTGCCCCAAATTGTCCTGCATCACTAAAAAATGAAAATACACGAAGTTGACCATTAAGTATGTGCGTAACTCCACCAACGGTATCAATCCAAAATTGTTCAGCCGGGTCAAGTCCTATATATAGTTGCTGTAAACCTTTCAACGTTCCTAATATCGTAAATATGCCCCAAATGTAAAGAAACATATAAAGAAACCTAAGTCTTTTAAATAGTATGAGTACTAATGGTACCATCAATACCGGATACATATTCATCCCTCGCATGGCATAAAACCAAGCAGTCTTGCTTAAAGCCTGAGGATTAAAGAATTCTAGTACCGCATATGCAAACCAAATAAATAGTAAATATGTAATATCTCTGTTTGCTTGATCAAAACTGATGCTTTTATAAAAATTCTTAAAAAATATGGCAATATATGTTATTACCATCAATCCATCGATACCTAATCCAAATGGTACACCAACCAAATATCTGGTTAAACCAATAGCTACAAATGAAAATACTAATAAGGTACTAATTCCGAGTGATGGCTTGTTAAATAATCGATTTAAATATATTAATGCCGGCAACAATCCAATCATTGCAATAACAACGATCAACCCGCCCTTGGCAAATATGAAACCCAGTACAATTGATAATATAATTATTGCTATAACTACTAGTGGGTCTTGTAGTTTAGCAGCTCCGGTTTTCGCTTTTATTGACTCAAACATTGGAGTTAAAATTAATAAAAATATTTATATCAGAAAGTGACTGCAAACTAGAGTGTTTGATTATTTTTTTTTATAAAATCTGTAAAAAACCTCAGTCCTCCTGAAAATATAAGACCAATTTTAATATCAAGCTGTTTCTTTAAGTAAAAATTGCCAACCAAAATACCAACTAAAGCAAATAATATTGTAACCATTGCAACCAAGTTAAGAACTGTTATCATGGTAAAAGTTGATGCCGTTTGTATGATTATCTCATGGTTTGTATAACCTACACCTATAATTAATGTGGCAATTGAAATAGCAAGGATTAAGTAGTAAAGTCCAAAAACAACAATAGCATCACCTATTATATTTGCAAGCGTCATGTATACAACTTTAATAAAGTTTTGCTTTGGCATATTGATGCTGTCAAGCGTAATACCTGTAAACCTATCAAGTGGAATAAGTAGACCGTAAATACAAAAAATTCTAAATACACTTGCTGTTTCTTTGTAATCAGGTCCGCCAAGTATAGTTACAAATTCCTCTGCAAAAATAAATGAGAAGACAAGTACAGGTAACAACATGTAAGTCAGTCCACCAGCATATTGATAATATATTTTTTTAACGAGATCTTTATTGCCTTCAATACTTGCCTTTGACATAATTGGGAAAGCTGTCATTGCAAGACTTCGAACAGGTATTTCAAGAATTTCGGTTAGTTTTAATGGTACACTGTACAATGCAACACCTGTAACTCCAATAAATGGACTTAATCCAAGTATAAATGTATCGGCACTTTTTAGCAAATTAGAACCAATTAAAGTTCCTGAAGTGTATTTACCGAAGTCCAATATTATTTTATTGGTTCGTTTTTTAGCATGAAAGATATATCTTATCCCATCCCAATTTAATGATGCTGATATTAAAGATGTAAGTGTATTTGTGATTATGTATGCTGCCATAATAACCATAATACCAGCCTGATAGAAGAAGTAATTTACAATTAAAAAAGTCATGAACGAGCCAACGTTGATTAACCTTATTACAAGTATATAATCAAATCGAATTTTTGCCTGTAATACTGATAGGGAATTATTAAAAGGAAGGTTTATTAACGCCACTAAGGGGAACCAATCAAAAAATAATGAGAATCCTGAATTTTTTATTTCTTCTGGAAATAGTAAATTGGTTATTACGACAATAATTATCAATAATAGTGTGGTAGAAAAGTTAATTGCATAATTTGACCCAATTAATTCTTTGCCCTCTTTTTCACCGGCACCTGATAAGAATCTAACAATAGCAGTTCGGGTAATCCCAAACCTGAGCATATCAAGAAAATTAAGAGTGGTGATAAATAATACCCATTCACCAAATTCATCTGTTGGTAAACTTCTAACAAGAATAACAAATGAAAAAAAGCCTAGTACGGCAACTAATCCATTATTTGCCAAAGACAGGAAGTTGTGGCTCTTTAATATTTTAGATAAACGACTAGCCACTGATTAGGCCTTTCTATTTATGTTTATTCGATACTTAAAAGGAGCTGTTAACATTATCCTAATCTTTCCAAGGGTATCAGGTTTAGTCATTCGTGGAACATCCGAAAGTAATTCATCAAGATTATAGAGTTCAGTTTCATTGATAATTACCATTGGTTTACTCTTAGCTACATCTTCATAAGTTGCAAGAGCGGTTTTATCGGCTTTTGAAAGATTGCTGCTGGCATTTATTATGAATAGAGACATGTCTATCGTGCTTATCAGCTTAATCGGGTATGTATTATATACTATTGATGGTAACTCGATAAATATATAATCATAAGGTTTGTTTTCTTTTCTTAAGAATTTCGATCCAATTAGCTGTTGAAGATTTTCAATATCTAAAAAGTCGTCTGAAATATTATACTTGAACGAATAATTATAATCCTCTTCTTTATCATCCGAAGCGTAATTAAGATACAATACTTCATTGTTGCTTTCTCTTAATCTATTAACAATTCGCTCACCAAGTAAAGTTTTCCCCACTCGATTTTGAGTACTGTATATTGCAATAACACAGGGAGTTCCTTTTTCGATATTTGTTTCCTTATTCACAAACATCTTAATATTTTGAATAATGATGTCAATTAGCCTTCTACTAATAAAAGATAGTTCATTTGCTTTACTTTTAGAACTTAAACGAGGAAACGCACCAGCGAGCTTCATATTTGTTGCTTTCGCAACGCGAGATGGATTCTTCATCGAAGTATCAAAATATTCAAGCATTAGTATAATGAAAGCAGTTAAAAATAATCCAAAAAATGCAGATCCAAGAACAATTACTTTAGCTTTAGAGGGATTTGCTGTAATAGGGAAGTATGGATCGTCAACTATTTTAATATTTGTCGACATCTCCTCATTTTGCTGCTTCATCTTGGCTAGATTCAAACTTCTTAGCAATTCAAGATAGGATTGCTCAGCAACCTTAATTTCTCTTTCAATACGTGTTAACATTGCGCCCAAAGGAGCAAACTTTTGATATGTTCTTACGAAGTCAAGTTTTCTACGTGCAAGTACTATTAAAGCCGCTTTTGCTTCCTCTTGATTAATAGTGTTTTGTAACCATTCTGCCAAAAGTGTATTTATTGGCAATCCTTGAGTTGAATGACTATATAAATAAAGTTGATCTACGTAAAATTTTATATCATTTCTTAATTCTACTTGTCGGGCTCTTAATTGGATTAATTTATCTGAAACTCTGTCGTCATACTCCGATGCTATTTCATTAATTACAATACTTTCAGTTACTTGCGACAATTCTTTCTTCATTTGGTTTACTTCATCACTCTTCAAGTATATACTATCACGAGCTGTTAAGCTAAGCTCCAATTCTCTTAAGGATGCTGTTGATCCGGCAAGTCGTATTTGCTCATTCTGGTAATATAAATCCAAATCTTCCTTTTGTCCGGCAATGGCTTTACTTTGTTCGTAATAGTTAATGATATTGTTCTTCATGTTAAACTTAAGAAGCCTGTCTTCTGCAGCTTGAAGTTTCTGATCAGCAGAATCAACCTGAGCTTCAAAATATTTAACAACTAAGTTAGTTTCATTAGCACGTAGTAATTTGTAATTTTTCATGAATACTCTTGAAAGTATCATAAGGGTTTGCTGGCATATCCCAGGATCATCAGATGTATATACTAATCTTACCAAATCACTATTATTTAGTCGATTAATTTGAATTCGCGAAATGGAATTCACGCTATAATGTCTACTTTCTCCATAATGCAATAAACCGTAAAAATAATTTGTATCGTTGCTTGAGTAATAATTCGAAATATTAGCAAGTGTTTTTTTGAAGTCGGATGGGTTTACATTTGGTGGTATTATCGCATCTTGTGGTGAATTATTTATTGCTTCTATGCTTGTATAATTATTACTAGACTTGGGAGATACTCTTGGGTCATATGACGGAGTGTTGAGTGATATATCGTTCGATACCTGTTTTATAGAATAGTCAGTTGTGTTATTGCCTGATTGGCTTTGACTAATTAAAATTTTCTGGCCGGGAATCAATGAGCGGTTATCAGTACCATTCAATTCTCGAAGCTTACTAATGTTTACTCCATATTTTTTCGCAATTGTATAAAGAGTTTCTCCTGGCTTTACAATATGGAACTTCCCTTCATCAGACGACTTCTTTCTAATTGTTAATGTTTGCCCAGGAGTTAGTTCGCTATCAGATAGCATATTAAGCGACATGATCTGCCCGCGTGATACACCATATCTACTTGCCAATAATGATAGGGATTCACCTTGCTGTACGGTATGATAAGTAAATTCAATATCATCTTCATCATTTCCTATCGATAAAGTTTCCTTAATAACACCAGAATTTGATTGCTCATCTTCATCAATAGGCAGTCCATCTCTAACTTTGCCTTGTGCTGCACGATTCTTTTTTTTGTTTATTTCTTTTTCAAGCGATCTAATCTCTTTCTCCAGATTATTAATTTGTTCCTCTTTTTCACGCTCAACTCCTGATTTATTATTCTTAACAACTAAGTCTTTAATGCGCTTTGGTATGGTAGCCTGAAGTCTGTTAAAATTATTTTGTGAGATGTATTGAACGTTATATTGCTCAAGTGAGAGATCTTGGGTTAATAGCTGAAGAGAAGTTTCTATTAATGTTTGACGTGATTTTAAAAGGTTAATCATATTATCAAACTGAGCTCCGGTGGTGAAATAGTCGTTTGATCTTTGAGAAGTTGATTCAATAGAATATCCGGTAGCAATACCTGTATATATTACAGCTTCTGATTGAAAAACTTTTTCTTGTCCTCGGGTAAAATAATAGGTAACTCCTCCAAAAATTAATGGTATGGCGATTAAAAGTAATAAATTACGTTTAAAAAGTTTTATTATTTGTATTAGATCCATATTTTATAGGTTTATCTTAAAACAGTTATTAAGTTAAACCTCATTCCAGTTATTACTTCAAGTGTTTGATAATTTTTATTAAATGCCGAAATTGCCTTTAAATATAGCACAGCTCCAGTTGTTTGAATCTCCTTTAATCGGGTATATTCTGCAGTTGATATTTCACCATTTAAAAATTCATTTTGAGCCATTTGCATTTGCATCATGGTAAACTGTTGGTAGTCATTGTAAATTCGTATTTCACTTTGGGCACTAACCATCTCGTTATATATAAGTATAACCCTTTCCTGCAAATACCGTTTATTAATTTCACTTTGTGTAAGAGATATTTCGATCCACTTTTTTTGCTTATTGATTCTATTTCTTCTGTCGAGTACAGGCCCAATTGGCATTCTTACATAAAACATTGATGCAAATGCCGAACGCCATGAAGTTAGATT
>CALDOI010000117.1 GCA_937912115.1 uncultured Bacteroidota bacterium
TTCCACTAACTGTCGCAAGAATTGTTCCTATTGGTATTGATTTAGCAGGGTTTTTAAGATCACCTGATAGCCCTACACCAGCTGTCATCCCTGTAAATGCAGGGAAAATAATTGCAAAAACCACAAAGAATTTCGATAAATCAGCTGTATCACTGCTGAATAATGAAAAACTGCTAACGTGACCTTCTGCTGGTGACCCTGCAAAAAACAATATGATAGCAAAAAACAATATTGCAACAACAACATACAAAGCCTTCACCCCCAGATTTGCACCCTTCTTTAATATTACTGCCCCCAGTACAATTAATGCAGGAATGCTTATAACTTGCCGTGGCAGTTCAATTCCATATGAATCAAAAATATAGGTGAAGAAAAATTGAAAAGCCTCGGTAAAAGCAATTATGTAAAAAGCAACGCTGATGGCCTGTGAAAGATAAAGGGCTATGCCAATTGTAGCCCCAATATTCAACCCAAATGATCGCGAAATAATAAAATACTCACCGCCACCTTCAACCCTTTTATTTGTAGCAAGTTCAGAAATAGCCAGAGCTGTAGGAATAGTAACCAAATGCCCCAGAATTACAATCCCTATAACTCCCCAAAAGCCTACAGTTCCAACTGCATAACCAAATCGTAGAAAAAGGATTGCCCCAAGTATTGTAGATATTGCTGTAAAAAAAACAGGGAGGGTACCGAATTTTTTAGTCATTTGTACGCTGCTCATACAGGTTTAATTTAGATAAATAATAGTTAAAACAAAAGTAAATATTAATTCCTACTTATGGACATCTTTAATAAATGCTTCAACTTCAGGAACCCCACCCTGATAAACCAGATATCCATTATAAGGTTCGCGGTTTGTTATTTCGTCATTGATTGGCGTAAGCATCATTTTCTTCACTTCTGCAGGATCTTCTGTTTGTCCTAATATCCAGCTAAGTTTTACCCATGCAACTTCAGGTAACATATTTCCGGTTGGGATTATTCCTTTTGCCATCATATCGCGACCTGTATCGTAAACAAACATGTGAACGTAACCCCAGATTGTCTGAAGTGTCATAAACATATGTACTCCTTTTTCGTGGGCACGTTCAATGGCAGGGTATAATTCCTTATTAACATGGCCGAGTCCTGTTCCAACAAATATTATCCCTTTGTAACCCTTTTCAACTAGTGCATCTAGTGTGTCGGGAGCCATTCCCGGGTAATAATAGAGCATGGTTACCTTATCACTAAAATAAGGAAGTATTTTAACATTTTTATCAGTACGACGTTTGTTGTATTTCTTTTTGATGGGAAAAATGTCATCACGGGTTATCCTTGCCAACGGGGTGTCGCCAATTGTGCGGAAAGTTGACCTGTAAGACGAGTGCATTTTACGGACCCTGGTACCTTTGTGGAGTAATCCGTATTCATCAGAAGTAGGCCCAAACATACAAACCATTACTTCGGCAATATCTGATTGACCGGCAGCTTTCATAGCGTGCATAAGGTTTAATGCCGCATCGGAACTTGGTCGGTCGGAGGAACGTTGCGATCCAACAAGTACTATCGGTACAGGTAAATTCTGGC
The DNA here is from genome assembly GCA_937912115.1 of uncultured Bacteroidota bacterium. GTDB lineage: Bacteria > Bacteroidota > Bacteroidia > Bacteroidales > F082. The sequence goes on from CALDOI010000117.1 coordinate 1,573, forward strand.
ACATAAATGTAAGTGCAGCACCAGTATGGTGAAGAGTGTCGGTACCATGACCGATTACGATTCCATCAATGCCTTTTTCAATTTCTTTACCAATTGCTATTGCAAGAGCCATATATTGTTTTGGCCCCATGTTTTCACTAAAAACAGCAAAAATCTTTTCAGTATCTAAATTACAAATATCAGCTAGTTCAGGTACAGCGCCGTAAAGTTCTCCCGGTGAAAATGCAGGAATAACAGCACCAGTACGATAGTCAAGTCGAGATGCAATTGTGCCCCCGGTACCAAAAAGTTTTACATGTGGTAATCCGGGTGTAAAGGGAAATGCCTTTTCGGGGATTTTATAATTGGCTTTATTATAACCAACTTCTTTCATGCTTGTTACGGTCCGTGTATCAATACCAATGTTATATCCGGTAACAATTTTAACAACAATATGTTTGTCGTCATCATTTTCTGCTCTTGGTAACACTGTTCCCTTAAAAATGCCTCGGGTTGTGTCAGCCACTACTGTTCCCCATACTCTAACCTTATATTTTTTCAATAATTCTAGAGCATCACCTTTGTATCCTTGAAATATATCGTTATCCATTTTAAATTTCTTTGCTTAATTCTGTCAAATTAATATTTCCTATTGCTATATTTCTCAGACTTCCCATTACCCAGTTTCTTTGTTTAGATTTAGAAATTACATCTTTTCCCTCGGCAAATTTATCATAAAGTACAGGGAGCTTTGATAGGATTTCCTCCTTTGAATATTTTTTGAATTTAATGCTTGTGAGTATTGATTCGAAGTCCATTTTGGGATGCTGTATCATATCAGGAAGCATTTTTTCGGCAATATCATGATGGATTTTATTCTTATTAAGGAATCTAAATAGCTTGTAAACTTTTTCATAATCAAACTTTTCAGGACCCTTATAATGCCCTAATGCAAATTTAATTTCATGGCCGAAAAATGTACCGGCAAAAGATGGAATTACATCTAACTCAACAACAATTCTTTCGATTAACGGGAAAAGATTTTTAGAAAAAATATAAGTATATGTTTCTTCAGGTACACCCCATTTTTTCAATTGTTTATACCTGTCAATTACATCACTTGGGACTTTTGATCTCAATCTTTCAATATATTCATCTTCCAGTGGGATTGGGGCAGAATCTGTATCAGGATACATCCTGTCAGCCCCTGGTAATACGCGTTCAAAAATTGTTGTTCCATCTTCAAACGATTTACGTGTTTCTTCAGGAACTCCAACAAGTGCCATCTGACATCTTTCTTCAACGGTTTCAATCGCTATTTTCATATCAGCTTCATCACCCCAAATAATAACCTGTGCATCACCCTCTTTAGCAGAAAGAAGTTGCCTTATCTCTGACCATAATTTATCATTAATAATTGGATTAATTTCCTCAGAATGAGTCATATTGGGTTTTTCTATGCCTGCAATTACCTTTAGTCTTGTAGCCAACTCATCTGCAAACATTTGTCCGGGCTGAGTGAAATATGATAATGCTCCCTCAAAATGAGGTAGATTAATTGCTATAATATTCTCTTTGCCAGATAAACCTGAGATATCATTCAGTAGATTTTTTATTGATATATGATTGACTTTCCAGTCTTCGGGTTTGGTAACTTTTGAAATCAGTAATTCTTTGATTTGTAGTAAGGCCCACTGTCTGAATACTTCATTATGAGTTAGCTCAGGAATCCATTTTGTGTGTGCCACACCTTTAATTTCAACGCGGCTACCTCCTTTGCAGCTTACATTTACATCCTGGCGCCCGGCGCCCATTCCTGTTCTTACTTTTCCGGTGCTTCTGTTCAGGAAGCGGATATAATCACAACCTTCTTTAACTTCATCAGGATTTACGAAATCAGGATAAGTTACAGTTTCGATCAATGGCATGCCTAGTCTGTCAGTTTTGTATAAACGTACATGACCTATATCACTTATTTCACGGCACGAATCTTCCTCGATACTTAGCTGTATCAATCTGATCTTTTTATGGGGGAGTTCTAATTCACCTTCAACTCCCAGAATAGCTGTGCGCTGAAATCCGGTTGGAATGCTGCCGTCCAAATATTGTTTTCGGGTAATATGAACTTCACCTACTATATTTAATTTCGATAACAGGGATATTTCAAGAGCCTTTTCCAGGGCATCCATATTAATTGGGAATGGAGGAGTGTCGTCAACTTCGTATGTACATGCATTCTCGTTGTTAATACGATAAATAATTTCCTTTTTGGTTCTAAATTCCATTAAGGCTGTTCCGTCATATTCGCCAAGCTCGCTTAAAGTTGGTCGCATATGCCTGATTAATTCAGCATCATAATCGTCACTTTGATTATATATTCCGGCCGGACAATGACAAAACAATTTCTCATCTGTTAATAACTGTTGATGAACCTCCAATCCCGACATGAATCCAATAGAGTCATATGTATCTTGAGTTGCTTCACGTCTAGTTACATAGCCAACTTTTATTTTGCTGTTTTCGTAATTTGATTTTGAATTAAAACTCATTTATAAGTGTTTTTATATCTTCGCGAAAAAAGCCCAAATTTAAGAAAAATGAATAGTTGACATGTTGATATTTGTTAAAAGTTTTAATCAAAAAATAATATGGATTCTGGTAGCACTTTAATCATTATTTTTGCATTTCAAATGAATAACTGTGAGGATTAATTTCAGGCTTATATTTATACTATTCGGAATTATTCTTATTCTGAAAACTACCGAGGCTCAGCAAAAATCAAGGGTTAATATCGAACATGCTGATGCCCTTCGCTATAATGACAAGTTGGGAAAAGATGTACAGAGACTAATTGGAAAGGTGGTTATTCGTCAGGATTCAACGTTGTTTTATTGTGATAGCGCATATATAAATGAAGCCAACAATAGCTTTGAAGCGTTTAGTAATGTTCACATTAAGGTAAATGACACCGTTGATGTATACGGTTCGCGACTGTTATATGATGGAAATTCTAAAATTGCAGAATTGTTTGACAATGTTAAACTTGTTGATAAAAATACCATCCTCACAACCGATCATCTTATCTATAACAGAAATACAAAAACTGCTTTATATGATATTGGGGGAAAGATAGTTAATAAAGATAATATACTGATTAGTAAACAAGGGCTTTATTTTACTCCAACTCGCACCTTTCATTTCCGAAAAGATGTTGTGCTCACAAATCCTGATCAGGAAACCTATTCTGATACTTTAATTTATAATACCAACACCGAAACTGCATATTTTTTAGGACCTACAGTAATACGAGGCAAAGAAAGCATTATTTATTGTGAGGATGGTTGGTATGATACTAAGAATGACCTTTCAAAACTCAACAAGCGACCCTCTATAACCAATGCCAACCAGACCATTACAGCTGACAGTCTTCACTACGATAATAATACAATGTTTGGTAAAGCCATGGGGCATGTTAGGATAATCGACACACTTCACAAGGTAATTTTAACTGGTAAAAAAGGAGAATTATGGGATAAAAAGGGGATGTCGTATGTAACTGATAGTGCTGTTGCAATAACATATGATGATAAGGACTCTTTGTTTATTCATTCTGATACAATGTGGTTAAATTTTGATAAAGATCGAAAAGCAAAAATGATGCGGGCTTATTATGGAGTCCGATTCTACCGAAAGATGTTGCAAGGTAAATGCGATTCTTTATCTTATAACATGGCTGATTCTATAATAAGGTTATATGGTGAACCTGTGCTTTGGTCACAAAAAAATCAGCTTACATCCGATTCAATAGCCATAGCGATTTCAGGAAACAGAGTTGATTCACTTATGATGTATAATTCTGCATTTATTGTTTCGCGCGATTCAACAAATACTTACAACCAGATTAGAGGAAAGAATATGGTTGCATATTTTACAAAAAATGAATTATCAAGTATTAATGTTAGTGGGAATTCACAGACAATTTATTACGTTCGTGAAGAAGATGGATACTTAATAGGTGTTGATATTGCCGAATCCAGCAGTATGAAAATACGAATTAAAAATAGTGAAATACAAACAATAAGTTATCAGTCATCAGTTAATGAAGATATGTTTCCTGAGAGTGAATTAAAAGATGAAGACACAAGACTTAAAGGGTTCTCTTGGCAAAGTATATTGCGTCCAAAAAGTAAATATGATATTTTTTTAAGAGACACAATTAGTCAACAGGAAAATATCTCAGAATTAAAACAATGAAAACTTTACATAACGTTTTGGGTTTGTTTTAATATCATTCAGTAACGAATCAAGTGCTGTTGCTGATCTGTTAAGTTCCAGATAAAGACTATCATCGTTTATTAACATACCAATTGTTCCTTGCCCATTATTTACTTTCTCGAGGATGGCTTGAATATCATCAAAAGTTTTATTGGCTCGGGCGAATGTTCCCGGAATTTCAGATTTAGCCAGAGAATCACTTATAATTTCAAAATTGGTAATTATATTTTGGATATTGCCTTTGTTTTCATTGAGTGCTGTGGTAAGTGAATCAAGGTTAATTAGAATATTTGAAATACGTGATGATTCTTCAACAACCATTGTATCAATATTTGATGACGCATTTTGAAGGTTTGCGAGAGTTTTCTCGATATTTAAAAAACTTTGCCTTAAGTTGTTGCGGGCAGATTTGTTAAAAATAGATTGAAATGCAACAACAAGTGTATCGATAGAAGCCATTAAATCTTCAGCTTTCTTTTTAATTGGTTGAACCTGCGAGTTTACTTCTTCCATTAAACCTCCTTCAACGCTGGTTTGTAGTGTATCTCCTTCCTGAATATATATTTTGGAATCGCCCAGTACAAGCTCGATAGCCTTTGAGCCCATTATATCGGAACTAAAAATACGTGCAATTGTATTATCAGGAATTGGGAAATCGGTTGAAAGCATTATGCTAACCATTATATCTCCGGTCATGTCAGGATTAAAATAAACGCTTTTAACCTGCCCTACACGAAGGCCATTAATTACAATGGGGTTAGCTCTGTTTAAGCCATTTATCTTATCGTAACTGGCATAATAAACTGCTTCTTTTTTGAAGAGATCGGTACTTTTTAAAAAATTAAACCCCCAAACAAATATTACTATTGCAGCAATAAAGCTTGCGCCGATAATTATTGGTTTAAATCGTTTTTTGGTATTGTCAGCCATATATATAAAAATGCTAAGTTAGTGAAAATGTTTTTTATGGGAATGAAAAATTATTTTTTTTAGCGCAAATATTAAGACTTCAATAATAAGTTTGTCACTTTTTTAATTTAACAGCTTCACTAATGCTTATCCTACTATTGTGATGAAAAGCAACAACAAAGGCATCAGTAAATCCCTTTGACTTTACTTGTTTTTGATGTGCTTTTGCATGATCTAGCGATGTAAAACTTCCTGATGTATATTTGTACAAACCGTTGTGTTCGTAATAGGATAAGTTGTCAAGTTTATTAAAGCGAGTATCAGATAATAGTAGTTGGCGAGGGCTTGTATAAAACTGAACTTTAAATACCACATTGTTATTTGTTTGTGGTTCAATGGACTTAACAGGTTCTGATGTAAGATTATCGTCGTCAACAACTTGTTTCCGATATTCATATGCATTATTTTCCTTTTCAAATTCTATTTTGTATTCTTTAAAAGCCCTGTAGATAGCAGATGCCATAAACACTTGTCCTTCTTTTGTGTTGAGAAACTTTTCTTCTGCAGAGTTACTTAAATACCCAAGTTCAACAAGAACTGATGGCATCGACGTTTTCCAAAGAACCAAGAATCCTGCTTGATAAACACTTCTGTCTTTCCTGCCTACTCTATCAGTAAACTGTTGTTGAATTTTTTGTGCAATACTCAAACTCTGATCAAGGTTTTCATCCTGAAACAGTGTAAGACTAATTAATGATTCTGGCGACTTAGGATCAAAATCATTATAATTATTACCTGCATCATCCTCGAGTAGTATGGCAGCATTCTCCATCATTGCAACATCCATATTTCGCTTGGTACGTTTTTCTTCAACACCCAGTACATATGTTTCAGCACCATAAATACTAGATGATGAGTTTGCGTTACAATGAATCGAAATAAAAAGGTCGGCATTATTCTCATTTGCAATCTGACCCCTCCTATGTAGGTCAACAAATTTATCTGTTTTACGTGTATAGATAACTTTAATATTTGGAAAATTTTGCTCAATATAACCACCTGTTTTTAGTGCAACCGACAAAGCAATATCTTTTTCCCGAGAATTTTTTCCTGAAGCACCAGGGTCTTTTCCACCATGGCCGGCATCTATAACAATCGTTTTTATCTTAGATCCCTTTTGAGAATAAGAATTATAAGAAAAAGTAGTTAGTAAAACCAGAAATAGAATTGGCCACCACCTTGTTTTTCTTACTGGTTGATGTTTATTTTTTAGTTGTGTTAGCAAGCTGATAGTTAGTTTGTGTATTTAAACAAAAATAACACATGAAGCATTTGAATATTATGTATCAATGGTATTTTATTAACATGGATTGGTTATTAGTAAACTGTTATGTTTCACTATTGTTGTAAGGCCTGTGTTTTTAACTTGATTAATTAAGGATAATAGTAAAAGTAGTTTGCATATCTTTTTTTGAATTTAGTACCACATCACCATTCATTTTAAGCATTATTTGTTTGCTGAGGCTGAGCCCAACTCCCGACCCCTCTTCTTTTGTTGTGAAAAATGGTATAAATATTTGCTCGCGTATTTCGGGAGGTATAGTAGGCCCATTATTAGTTATTTCTAATTTGGCAGTATTGTCTGTTTTCTTCAATGTTATTCTGACTCTAGGGTTTTCAACTTTTCCTGATACTAGTGCTTCGCAAGCATTTTTTAAGATGTTAATTATTACCTGCGACAAAAGATTTTCATCTGTTAAAAACATGGTTTTTTCAGGAATAATTTTGGTTAATACTATTGTATTAAAACCACAATATGTATTGGCTGCCAGCAGGTTGTTTTCTATAAGTTGTGATAGGTTCACCTCTTTAAAATCAGGAGCTGGAAGTTTTGTAAATTTTCGGTAGTTATCAACAAAACTAATTAAACCCAGACTCCTTTCTTCAATTACTTTGAGACCTTTTACTGTATTATTTATTGTTCTCGATTCTAGTTTCTCAATTGCAATTGTGGCATTGTTTTTTGTAAAATATCCTGAAATAACTTGCGACAATGTTGTAATGGGGGCTATATTGTTCATTATCTCGTGTGATAAGGTTCGAGCCAGTTTTATCCATGCATCAACCTCACCATTGTCGAGTTCTTTAGTAATATCGCTTACTGCTACTAATCTGATTAGTTCTTTCTGAGTTAGAATCTCTGACAATTTGAATAATAACTTTTGTCCGTATTGATTCTCAAAGATGGTAGATTGAAGGTTATTATCAGTGCGCATTATAAAACCAGGTAATGCAGTATCAATTGCTGACAATATATTTATGTGATGATACTCTTGTAATCCGGTAAGCTTTACGGCAGCAGGATTAATATTTATAACTCTTCCGGCTTCATTTATTGAAAACAATCCTGTTGCCGACTGGTTAATTACTGATCTGTAATATTGTTCCTGTGTACTGATATCTATTTTCGCCTGTTTGAAAAGTTCGTTGAGTCGTTCGATTCCCCAATAAACATCGTCTATGGCTTTGTTGCCTGTTTTAGAAGGTGATTTTAAAGATGCATCTTCATTTTCAATTCCTAATAAAAAAAATGCAATCCACTGGTTTAGTTTGTCGAAGTAACTAATAGTATTAATAACAGCAATTAACAGAAGCACTATAAGTAGTCCACTAACCGCATATGCATGCTTTTCAAATAAAAAATACGATGCTGCCATCGAAATCAAAATTATGATCGCCAATCGAATTAAAATTGCTTTGTTGAAATATGAGTAGGCCATCGGATTTTTATGTGAATGTGATATCTGTATAATTAATTATTTCTCCGTCTAAATATTATATCTTTTCAACTTATTATAAAGTGTTTGACGCGTTATCCCCAAGTTTTTTGCCACCACACTCATATTCCCTTTTTCTTTTTTGATACTTCCAAGTATCATTTCTTTTTCCATTTCTCCTAGGGTTTTGTTGCTTAAACTACCATCATGAATACTTGAATTATCATTTAAGTTAAAACTAAATTCATTTAAGATGCTATCTTCGGCTAAAATTACGGCCTTTTCAATGCTGTGTTGTAATTCTCTAACATTACCGGGCCAATTGTACAACAGAAGTTTCTGCATTGCTTTCTGGTTAATTTTTAGACCGTGTTTATCATATTTTGTTGAGTATTTTTTAAGATAAAATTCGGCCAGTAACAGTATGTCATTTCCACGTTCACGCAAAGGGGGTATGTCAATGGTAATCGTATTAATCCGGTATAGCAAATCCTCACGAAAATGGCCTTTCGAGATCATTGATTCTAAGTTTTTATTAGTTGCCGAAATAAGCCTGATGTCGATATGTACAGGGGTATTGCTCCCTAATTTTATTATTGTGCGGTTTTGAAGCGCCGTAAGCATTTTTGCTTGTAATGATAGGGGCAGGTTTCCGATTTCGTCAAGAAAAAGTGTGCCGTTATTTGCGGTTTCAAGTTTCCCGATTCTGTCCTCCTTAGCATCTGTAAAAGAGCCCTTTGTATGTCCGAAAAGTTCGCTTTCAAATAGCGACTCACTAACGGCACCCATATCCACACTAAGCATTACTTCGTTATTCCTTTTTGAATACTTATGTATTTCATAGGCAATTAACTCCTTGCCGGTTCCGTTTTCTCCTGTTATTAAAATATTTGCATCGGTTACTGCAACTTTTTTAACAATCGCCATAACATTTTTCATTGGTTGAGAATTACCAATTAGCATTTGAGAAACAGGCTTTAGCTCTTGCTTAAGTAAAGAAGTGGTTTTTAATAGTGATATATTTTCAAATTTGCTTTTTCTAAGTTTTAGAGAAGCATGTAGAGTACTGATAAGTTTATTATTATCCCAAGGTTTTAGTATAAAATCAAAAGCTCCCTCTTTTACAGCTCTAACTGCCAATTCAACATCTCCATAAGCGGTAATCATTACGACACTTATTGTTGGATCAAATTTTTGGATTTCATGCAGCCAATAAATGCCTTCGTTTCCCGTATTTATTCCTGCGTTAAAATTCATGTCGAGTAAAACAACGCCAATGTTGTTTTTTTTGATTGTAGCCAACAAACTAGCCGGGCTTCTTAGGCAGAAAATATTGTCAAATTCAGTTTGAAGTAACATTTCAAGTGCCGTAAGTACACTTTTGTTATCGTCAAGTATTAGGATGTTACTTTCCATGTATAAACAAGGTTTTTTGCATTTTCAGGTTATAATAAAGCGAGCGTTAAATTGTTGACAACGAAATTAGATAATTGTAAATTAATCACACCATAACTGTAAAAATATTTTACAATTATTTTTGTATTGATAAGGAATTGTATGCGTATGTGATACATAATCAGAAATATAAAAATTAGAGTGTAAGTGTAGATATCCCATACCATAGTTGTTATTTGAAGTTGTAAGTTTCTATCGGACTATATGCTCCAGGTTATTTAGAAGGGAAAAACTGAATTCTGGAAATATTATTGTTATCTTATTTTCTAAAAAATATATTCATAACATTATACATTAATATATTTTTGTTGGAAACATCACCAGAATTTAATTATGATGTTTGTAAAGCAATTATAAAATATATGCTATCATCAATATTATTATCAAGTGACTTTTTTTTACAAAATATTGATATAGATATTTTAAAGGAAATTAATTTGAATAGAAATACTCAATTTGATTTCTTTTTTCAAATCATTACTAATTCGGTTTCTTATATCGCCTGGGGCTTACCAGTCTTACTTTTATTAATCGGAATTGCTAAACATAAAATAGAAATACGCAAAAAAGCATTATATCTATTAGTCACAGTGATGGTTTCCTCAATATTAATACTAATTTTAAAATACGGAATAGATCGTCCTCGACCTTTTGATACTTATACATTTCTTGAAAAAGTTGCCAGTGGAGGTAGTCCCTCATTCCCATCAGGTCACACCAGTGAGGCCTTTACCATAGCGATTGCTTTATGTTTCGTTTTTCGCCGTTGGTTTGTTATTATTCCAAGTGTGCTTTGGGCAATAGCTGTTGGCTATTCAAGAATGTCACTTGGAGTCCATTATCCAAGCGATGTGATAGTTGGTGCAATAATCGGTGTTACAGTAGCATTTCTGTGTTTTAAAGGAAAAGCTACCCTGGAAAGATATAACTAGAGTAATCATAGTGCCAAACCTTGTAAATAAAACATACAACCACTGTAAAAATATTTTACATATTTTATTAATTATTATCTGTCCAAACCAGCTATAGACTACATATTCAGGTAAATACAGCTTTCGGCACAAGCATTGAACCCCCCTAGTTAATTGTTTCATAATTTTCATGAAGAATGCATTATTTCGAACTATAATAATTTTGGAGATAGTGATAAGTTGGAGTAATAATAAATGATGAAAGAACTAAAAAATTATGTGAGAATTGGAATTTACAGAAGAAAGTAATAAGCTAGATTTATTTTGACCTTCATAAAAAAAATAGAAAAATATAGACTAAAATAACCGAAATGATTACGACAGAAAAATTAGGAAAAGTGTTTCGTACCGAAGAGGTTGAAACTTATGCATTGAATAATGTAGATATTCATATTAAAAAAGGCGAATTTACTGCTGTTATGGGGCCATCAGGTTGCGGCAAGTCAACACTCCTCAATATTATCGGTCTGCTTGACAATCCCACTGAAGGATTATATGCTTTTAACGGAACTGAAGTAAGTAAGCTAAAAGAAAAGGATCGTACGGACTTTCGTAAAGGTAATATTGGTTTTATATTTCAGAGTTTCAATCTGATTGACGAACTCAATGTATACGACAATGTGGAACTGCCATTATTGTACTTAAGAATGAAAGCAAGCGAACGAGCAAAAAAAGTAGATACTGTATTAAAAAGAATGAAAATAGGACATCGTGCCAAGCATTTTCCACAGCAATTATCCGGTGGACAGCAACAACGCGTTGCCATTGCCAGAGCTGTAATAGCTAATCCCAGTCTTATTCTTGCCGATGAGCCAACCGGTAATCTTGATTCAAAGAATGGTATTGAAGTAATGAATCTCCTTTCGGAACTAAACCAGGAAGGAACAACAATTATTATGGTAACACATTCCGACCGCGATGCTGGATATGCTCACCGGATAATTAATTTACTCGATGGTAAGGTTTTAATGGAAAAAATGAATTAAAAAGCAACTGATCTTTCAAATTAGTAATATTAAAACCGTACTACCATGATTATGAACTATTTAAAAATAGCATTAACAAATATTTACAAGAATAAAGTTTATTCAATAATAAGTATTTCAAGTTTAGCCGTGGGAATGGCTGTTTGTATTTTGCTATTATTATATGTTACTCACGAATTAAGTTACGATCGTTATCATGAAAAATCGGATAATATTTACAGATTATGTCAGGATGTGCACCCATATCAGGCACCTGGGGCAGCACGATTATTAACCGATAATTTACCAGAAATTATATCATCAGTACGTATTTTGCCTAGGGATAATATAAATGTTCAATTTGATAATAAGCGTTTTAAAGAGGATGAAGTAGCTTGGGTAGACCCTGCTTTGTTCGATATTTTCTCGTTTAATTTTATTGTAGGAACCAAGGGTTCGTCTTCTTTGCAACAACCTGGCACTGTAGTGATTACCAAGAGTACTGCTGAGAAATATTTTGGTAATGAAAATCCCATCGGGAAAACAATTGAAGTAGGCAATGAATATGATTACCTTATTACTGCCGTAATTGAAGATATATCGGATAATTCCCATTTCAAATTCGATATTTTTATGACCCTTGAAGATGGAGCAATGATGTTTGGTAATGACTGGATGGATAGTTGGGGTTGGTGTAATTTTTTGGTTTATTTTGAGATGCAAGATAATTTCTCCAAGCCAGATGTGGAGGAAAAAATATCCAATTTACTAAACATCGCTAATGAACCCAATTCTACACCAATAGATTATACAATTCAGAATGTTGTAGATATTCATCTCTATTCTTCACATTTTTTAGGCGATATTCAACCCCAAAACAGCATTATCTATGTTCTGATATTTTCGGCCATCGGGCTTTTGATATTATTTATTGCTAGTTTTAATTATGTAAATCTTTTCACTGCCAATGCCACAAACCGCTTAACCGAAATCAGTGTCAGGAAAACATTTGGAGCTTCTCGACGGCAGTTGGCAAAACAATTTATCTTGGAGTCGATATTGGTGTTCTTTGTCTCTTTTTGTTTTTCCCTTTTATTGGTAGGCCTTACATTGCCTCTTTTTAATGAGTTTTCGGGAAAGGCATTATCATTTTCCATACTGGCAAATACTAATATTATTATTGGCCTTCTTGGAATGTTGTTGGTTGTCGGAATTTTGGCAGGATGGTATCCTGCATTAATTCTATCGTCTTATAGTCCAACAAGAGTGCTAAAATCCTCCATAAAAAGTGGTTCGGGATTTCAAATAAAAAAACTACTTATTGGTATCCAGTTTACCATTGTAATTGCATTAATTGCCTGTGCAATAATTATGTATGGTCAAATTAATTTTTTAGAGACAAAAGACCTTGGCTTTGAAAAAGAGGCAGTAATTACCACTATTTTCGATTATGGAGACGAAGCAAAATACAATACCCTAAAACATGAACTGCTGAGTAAAAGTTACGTTTCTAATGTTTCAGTTGCCAGCAGAATACCTTCAGGTGACCTCGGTAATCAAAGTTATGCTAAGGCAGAGGGTCAAGAAGAAAGTATCTTAATACCATATGTACATGTGACCTTCGATTATTTTAGAACTTTGGGTATTGAACCAATAGAAGGAAGATTATTCTCAGAAGAATTTAGCACCGATGTAAAAGAATCGGTAATATTAAATGCCGCCGCAGTTAAGAATCTTGGCATCGAGGGAAACCCAATTGGACAATCCGTTCAATGTAACTGGCCAAAGTCAACCAGAAAAATAGTAGGTGTTATTGATGATATTCACTTCGAATCTCTTTATAATAAAATAAAGCCTGCAGTTTTTTTAATACACTACCCCGTTGTTTACCATCTTATTGTTAAAGTGATTCCATCTGACGAAATAGGATCAATGAATGCAATTACCGATATATGCCAAAGTTTTTATCCCGACGAGGTAATAGAATTTATTTTTCTTGATTCTATTTTGGAATTCAGATATAAAAAGGATATTACTACTTTTCAACTTATGGGTTTCTTTGCAGCACTTGCTATTTTTCTTGCATGCATGGGTCTACTGGGGATTTCTACTTTTATAATTAGCAGCAAAACCAAGGAAATAGGAATACGAAAAGTAAACGGCGCTAAGGTATGGGAAATAATACAGCTACTCAATGTTGGTTTTATTAAGTGGATTGCCATTGCTTTTGTAATTGCAACGCCTTTAGCTTATTATGCTATGAGCAGATGGTTAGAGAGTTTTGCCTATCGAACAGAACTTAGTTGGTGGATTTTTGCTATTTCAGGATTAGCAACAGTGCTAATTGTTATAAGCACCGTTAGCTGGGTTACTTACAAGGCAGCTCGAAGAAATCCAGTTGAGTCACTTAGGTATGAGTAACTTAGGAAATACTTCAGTAAAAAAATAGATATTATTATTTGTGAGTTAATAAATTATGATAAATACAATAACTAAAATCTTTAAAAGTTTCAAGAATAGGCCGATGCTATTGTTTGTTAACCTTCCGGGTTTAGCAATAGGGTTGGCTGCCTTTTTATTGTTGATGGTATACATTAAGTATGAAACCAATTACGACAAGCATTTTGCCAATAAAGACAGAGTAGTTAGATTGTACAATACAATTATTGAAAACAATTCTTCAGAAACATATCCCATATGCTTACGCGAAGCATACACGGAAATACCTTTGCAAGTTCCTGAAATTTATAATGCTTGTCAGATTTACCGAGGTTGGGGTAGTATAATTAGTTTTGAAGAAAAACATTTTGAAAACCAAAACATGTTATATGTTGACGATAGTTTTTTTAATGTTTTTGGATTGGATTTAATTATTGGAGATAATAACTCTGCTTTAAGCGAATTAAATACAGTCGTTCTTTCCATGTCATTGGCTGAAAAAATATTTAACAATATTGATTGCGTTGGTAAAGTAATCCGTATTGATGAGGAAAATTATTCAATTAGAGGGGTTATCGAAGATCTGCCTGCTACCACACATTTTCAATTTGATTTATTGGTTTCAATGAGTACCATTAGGCCAGAGCGTTTTGGGGGTCTTGAACTTTTTACTTATTATTTGCTTAGGCAGGATGTTGATCTTATTTCGGTGCAAGAGAAAGTGTCAACTTTGAACGATAAATATTTAGGTGAACTTTTTGAATCACACGAAACGGAAACAATATCAGGAATAGAACTATTATCTGATATTCATTTACACACCAAAGCCGATTTCGATTTATCAGAAAAAGGTAACCTTAAACATATATATATTATTAGTCTTCTGGCGGTATTCATACTTCTAATTGCAATAATAAATTATGTTAACCTATTTGTTCTTAGTGGTGAAAAACGGTTTTTGGAAATAGGAATCCGTAAAACCATGGGTGCAAGCTTGTTTAGTTTGAGAAAAATCTTCTTTACCGAAACTGCTTTAATAACTATCATTGCATTTATTATTGCGTTCTTTATTACACAGGTTGCTATTCCTATGTTTTCCTCTATTATGGATCTTCGTCTGAGTTTGTATGAACTCTTAAATCCAATAAGCATAGTTGGTGTAGTAGTGTTTTTAGTTTTGCTTATTTTAATTGCCGGAGCCTACCCTGCAATCTATCTTTCAAAACTGGATGTAATTGACGCAATACGTGGAGGTACCAAATCCATGAAAAGAAAAAAGTGGTTGTCGATTTCTTCGGTTGTAACACAATTTTCAATTAGTATTTTCCTTGTAGTTTGTTTGCTAATAGTGAATTTTCAAATTAACTATTTAAAGGATGTTCCTCTTGGGTTTAATCCCGAAAAAGTGATTGGTATCAGTGGTTTTGACAATAACATCCGATCGAAAACAGAAAGTATCACCGACGAAATCTCCAAATTGCCATTTATTGTTAATGTATCTACTTCGAGTCACTTTATGGGAGGTGGTGTTAGTGGACAAGGGCTTCGAATTTATGGCGAATCTGAGACCACTACAAAAAGCATTAATGAATATCGAGTGCAGGCAGGATTTTGCGAGACCATGCAACTTAAACTTTTATATGGACGATCTTTTAATGGTACTTTGGAAGATAAGTCGAGTATCATTCTAAACGAGACTGCTGTAAAAATGATGGGACTCGAAAATCCAATTGGCACTACGGTGGTTATGCATTCCGATCCTATTAAAATTATTGGAGTTGTAAACGATTTTTATTACAACGAAAATGCAGGAGAGCCAATTGCACCTTTGGCTTTAACCGCCGGCTCTGATTATTCAAATGTATTTTATTTGAAAACATCGACTGATTTGTCAAAAGATCAAGAGCAACAAATAGAAGAGATTTTTAAACAATTTTCGGCTGACTACAATTTCCATAGTTTTAAAATCAAAGATCAATACAACAATAAGTTCTATAATGAAGACCGATTGTTAATGCTATTGATGGCGGGAACATTTCTTGCTATCTTCCTAAGTTTTATTGGAATGTATGCCCTTTCTGCGTATTCCGTTGAGAGAAGAGTTAAGGAAATAGGAATAAGAAAAGTTCTTGGCAGCAGTTCCAAACAAGTAATGACTAAGCTATTGACTGATATACTAAGATGGGTGTTTTGGTCAATGCCATTTGCTTTTCTGATGTCGTTCCTGTTAATGAGAAGATGGTTAGACAACTTTGCCAATAGAATAGATCTCAATGTTTTTTACTTCCTTGTGGGTGGCGCAATTGCATTGCTTATTGCCATTATTGCCATTTCAATTAAAAGTTTTGCTGCTGCCAACAGGAATCCTGTAGATAGTTTAAGAAGCGAATAAGTGATTGTAAAATGAGAGTATAGTTTATTTATGTAGAGGTAAATTCAAAAAATGATAAGAAAAAGTTAAAAATAACATTCCAACGATTGCTGATGTTTAAAGCCTATTCGTCGATAAATATTGGAGGACTTGGCATAGCTATGGCAGTTAGCATTGCAATCCTATTATTTACCTTTCATTATTTCAGTTTCGATAATTATATCACCAATGGTGAAAATAGTTATCGAATTATTACTCGCTACGGCGACGGAACTTATAATACGAACACTTTTCCTGCTTTTGATGATGTATTGGGAGATTATCCGGAAGTTAAGTCGCATACGCTATGTTTCAACAATCATAATATAGAAGATGTGTTTGTTGGTGATTCAAAAATAAAAGTAGTTGATGCAATTTTTGTTAATGGCTCGTTTATGGATTATTTCTCAATTGATATTATCTCAGGAGATAAGAAGTCGATTAATAATCCGAACACAATAATGGTAACACCTGCAATGGCTTTGAAACTATTTCATGATGGTGATCCTCTTGGACAAACTGTGTTACTGCGATCGTTGGCAGGAAATCAGGACAGCCTGATTGGATATACAATAACAGGTATAGTTAAACCATTACCCGAAAAATCTCATCTGAAGTATGAAATGTTACTTTCACAAAAAGGACATTTTGACCCAACCGTAACAACCCTAAAATCGCGTATAGTATTTGGAAGATTGATTTATGTGAAACTATACGCTAATGCTGATATTGTAGAGCTAGAGAGCAGTCTTAAGTTTAAATTACAGCCTGTTTTGGGTTCTGCACATGGGGCCCTCCATTAGATGCATTTAATCACAAATTGCAAGCCATTGGTGATATCCATTTCACACAGGACTTGTCAAATGAAATGCAGCCTACAATTCGTCGGTCGTCACTTAATATATTACTGTTAGTTGGCAAACATTTAAAGCCGCTAGCAGAAACCCTGTTACCTCGTTAAGGTACGAGTGATATCTATTTGGTATAATACCTCATTTCCAACTAAACATGTTTTCAATGCAAATTGGCTTGTTCAATTGCTGGCAATTACATATTGAACAATATTAATTTTTATTATTTGTGAAATAATCACAAAAAAGCTTGACATGCATAGTATTATTGTATTATATTTGCAATGCATGCATAGTAAAAACTAAAGTTGTTTTGAAGCTTTGTTTTGTGAAGGCATATTTTCCTAACGTTAATAAATGTAAATCAATATAATAGAATATGATTGTAGAGGATACAGTAGATTATCATCTTCGTTCAACACTTTTCACAATGCGAAGAATGTATAATCTCATGGCACAGCAAATCGGAATAACTCAGGGTATTGGATATGCTCTTATTAATATAGGAGATGATGGAATTCCGGCAACAAAAATTGCTCCACTAATGGGAATGACAAGCTCTAGTCTTAGTCGTATGTTGAAAAATTTAGAAGATGATGGACTCGTTTACCGGAAACAAGATGAAGAAGATAAAAGGGTTGTGAACATTTTTCTTACCAGTGATGGGGTAAAGCTTAAAAAGAAGATTGAAGATGTGGTGTTAGATTTTAATAATAAACTCTTCCAAAAGCTAAACCTTAAAGAGCTGCAAATATTTGAAAAGGTAAATAATATAATAAAGGTGCAAGCTAAAAGTGAGATAGCTAAACTTAGAAATCAATAAAATAGAACCCAATAATACATAAAACTTAAATATATGATACGAAGAATAAAAAAAGTAGCAGTGCTGGGTTCCGGGGTTATGGGATCGGGCATTGCCTGTCATTTAGCCAATATTGGAACAGAAGTACTATTAATTGATATAGTTCCTCGCGAGTTAACTGACAAGGAAAAAGCCGCTGGTTTGAGTATCAATGACAAAGTGGTTAGAAACCGGATTGTTAATGATTCCCTAACGGCATCATTAAAATCTAAACCCTCTCCAATTTATAAACAGGAGTTTGCCAAGCGAATCTCAACAGGCAACTTCGATGATGATCTTCAAAAAATAAAAGATTATGATTGGATAATTGAGGTTGTGATTGAACGACTTGATATTAAGAAATCGGTTTTTGAGAGAGTTGATAAACTAAGAAAACCTGGATCTCTTGTTACAACAAATACTTCAGGTATTTCAGTTGAATCAATGATTGAAGGTAGGAGTGATGATTTTCAGCAGAATTTTTGTGGAACACATTTCTTTAATCCACCTCGCTATCTTCAATTATTTGAGATAATCCCCACAACTAAAACCAGTGGTGAGGTTATTTCTTTCCTCGAGGAATATTCTTCCAAATTCCTTGGTAAAACTCCGGTTCTCGCAAAAGATACTCCGGCATTTATTGCAAATAGGATTGGAACTTTTTCAATAATGGAGTTGTTTAATAATGTACATAATCTAGATTTAACTATTCCTGAGATTGATAAACTAACCGGTCCTGTTATCGGGCGTGCCAAGTCAGCTACCTTTCGAACAGCCGATATCGTTGGATTAGATACACTTGTGCATGTAGCAAATAATATCAAAGAAACAACAAACGACGAAGCCAACCAACTATTCAATATCCCTGATTATCTGCAAACAATGCTTGATAAAAAGTGGCTTGGTTCAAAAACCAATCAGGGTTTCTTTAAAAAAGTTGTCGAAGATGGAAAAAAGAAATTTCTTTCAATTGATTTCAAAACACTTGATTATGTAGAAGCACCGCGACCTAAGTTTAGTGTTTTCGAAAAAACAAAAGCAATTGATAATCTTCGTGAGCGTATGCCGATTTTAATTTCTGATAAAGGTAAAGCCGGTGATTTTTACAGAGCTTCATTTTATGCATTGTTTCAATTTAGCTCAAACCGTATTCCTGAAATAAGCGACGATATTTATAAAGTTGATGATGCATTAAATGCCGGTTTTGGCTGGAAGTTGGGTCCGTTTCAAACATGGGATGCTGTTGGTGTTGAAGCTACTGTTAAGGCGATGGAGGAGGCCGGCAAAAAACCTGCCCAATGGGTATACGATATGCTGGATACCGGGATTACATCTTTTTATAAAGTAGAAAAAGGAATGCTGTATTGTTATGATATTCCATCAAAATCCTACAAAGTAATTCCCGGACAAGAAGGAAGGCTATCACTTGAAGTACTTCGCCAAACAAATGTATTATGGGAAAACAATGACTTAACAATTTTTGATTTGGGAGATGGTGTAATTAACGCTGAATTTCATACAAAAATGAATACCATTGGAGCCGGAATTTTAGAAGGCCTTAACAAGGCCGTTGATATGGCTGAAGCTGACTACAAAGCATTGGTAATTTCAAACGAAGGCGACCACTTTTCAGCCGGGGCTAATGTTGGAATGATTTATATGCTTGCAATTGAACAAGAATGGGAAGAGCTTGATCTGGCCGTTCAATGGTTTCAAAAAACCATGATGCGAATGCGTTATTCTTCAATCCCTGTAATAGCTGCTCCCCACGGTATGGCTTTGGGTGGAGGTTGTGAATTGTGCATGCATAGCGATAAGGTTATAGCACATGCTGAAACATACATGGGTCTTGTAGAATTTGGAGTTGGTCTAATCCCTGGTGGAGGTGGCACAAAAGAATTCGCTTTACGATTATCCGATGAGCTTAACAACGGCGACATCCGGACCAATGCTTTCCTTAACAGATACTTAAGTATAGGGCAGGCAAAGGTTTCCATGTCTGCTTACGAAGCATTCGACTTGGGATATTTAAGAAACGGTATTGATGAAGTTGTGGTAAGTCGTGCGCATCACCTTGCCTACGCAAAAAAAGTAGCTCTCCAATTATTCGAAAAGGGTTATACACAACCGCCTCCAAGAAATGATATTAAAGTTCTTGGAAAAGAGGTTATGGGCATGGTTTACGTTGGAGCTGATGGCTTTACAACTGGAAATTACATGTCGGAGCATGATAAAATAATTGCTGAAAAACTTGGTCTAGTGATGGCTGGAGGTGAAATATCTCAGGCTCTAACAGAAGTCTCAGAGCAATATTTGCTAAATCTGGAAAGGAAAGCCTTTATGGAACTTTGTTCAACTCGCTTAACTCTGGAAAGAATTCAGAGTTTGATAACTAAAGGAAAAATACTAAGAAATTAAAAACATAGAAACTATGAATGC
This sequence comes from uncultured Bacteroidota bacterium, assembly GCA_937912115.1. GTDB lineage: Bacteria > Bacteroidota > Bacteroidia > Bacteroidales > F082. The sequence goes on from CALDOI010000117.1 coordinate 21,884, forward strand.
ATATATAGTAGGAGGATATCGTTCGGCAATAGGTAAAGCACCACGGGGTAGCTTTCGGTTTACCCGACCTGATGATATTGCAGCAGCAGTTATCAGACATCTAATGAATGATTTCCCACAAATAGAAAGTAATAAAATTGATGATGTTGTTGTTGGTAATGCTTTTCCCGAAGCAGAATCCGGCTTCAATATGGGTAGGCTAATCTCACTTATGTCCTTTGATAATATTGAGGTTCCAGGGTCAACTGTAAACCGTTATTGTGCTTCGGGATTGGAAACAATTGCTATTGCATCGGCAAAAATTACAGCCGGATTAGCAGATATTGTAATTGCCGGAGGCGCCGAAACCATGTCGATGATAAATATGGGAGGATGGCGAATGGTTCCAAACCCTGATGTGGCTAAAGAACATCCAAAGTGGTTTTTAAGCATGGGGCTTACTTCTGAAATGGTATCAAAAGAGTATAACATAACTCGGCAACAGCAGGATGAATTTGCAGTTAATTCTGTAAATAAAGCATTGACCGCGATAAAAGAAGGAAAATTCAAAGAAGAAATAGTTCCAATTACCATTGATGAAAACTATTTTGCAGATGGCAAAATGAAAACCAGAGAGATTATTTTTGATACAGATGAAGGTCCACGTAAGGGTACAACTGTTAAAGGACTATCCAAACTCAGGCCTGCTTTTGCTGCAGATGGAACATCCACAGCCGGAAATTCTTCACAGATGTCGGATGGAGCTGCTTTTGTGTTAGTTGTTAGCGAGAAAGCATTAAAACAATATAACCTATCTCCAATTGCAAGATTGGTTGATTATCAGGTTGCCGGAGTTGAGCCTTATAAAATGGGAATTGGGCCTGTTGCTGCAATACCAAAAGTAATTGCTCATTCAGGGTTAAAGCTCGATAACATTAATCTCATTGAATTGAACGAAGCTTTTGCATCTCAATCAATTGCTGTTATAAATGAATTAGGCCTGAACCCGAAAATCGTAAATGTTAATGGTGGCGCAATTGCTTTAGGGCATCCACTTGGAGCAACAGGAGCAAAGCTTACAGTTCAATTACTACATGAACTTAAACGAACCAAAGGCAAATATGGAATGGTAACAATGTGTATTGGTACCGGTCAGGGAGCTGCTGGTATATTCGAGATGATGTAATAAAAACTTAAAAACTATATAATCATGACTAATAAAAAAGTATTAAAAGGAGGAGAATTCCTAATTCGTGAAACCGAGGCTCAGGATATATTTATTCCCGAAGAATTTAATGAAGAGCAGCGCATGATGGCGCAAACATGTAAGGAGTTTACCGATACACAGGTAAATCCAAATATGGATCAACTGGAAAAACACGATCGTGAACTGTTAACCAAGCTATTTAAAGATGCCGGCGAACTTGGCTTGTTAGGTATTTCAATCCCGGAAGAATATGATGGATTCGGTCAAAATTTTGTGACATCCATGCTTACAACTGAGGAAATGGGTAAAGGCTATAGTTTCGCGGTTGCTTTTTCAGCACATGTTGGAATTGGAACACTTCCCATACTGTATTACGGTACCGAAGAGCAGAAGCAAAAGTATATTCCCAAGCTGGCAAGTGGTGAATTAATTGGAGCGTATTGTTTAACTGAGGCTGAAGCCGGTTCCGATCCAAACTCTGGAAAAGCCGAAGCTGTTCTTACTGATGATGGCAAATTCTACAATATGAATGGCGTTAAAATTTGGATAACAAATGGGGGTGTCGCCGACATATTTATTGTTTTTGCAAAGGTAAAAGGCGATAAAAATCTAAGTGCATTTATTATCGAAAAAGGATGGGATGGTGTTGGAATTGGTCCCGATGAAGAGAAAATGGGAATAAAAGGATCCACAACTATTCAATTATATTTAGACGATGTTAAGGTACCTGTAGAGAATATGTTGGGCGATCAAAATGCAGGTTTTAAAATCGCATTAAATATTCTCAACCTTGGCAGGATTAAACTTTCAGGAGCAACTACCGGAGCAGCCAAAGCTACAATTACTAATGTGTTGAATTATGCCAACGAAAGAAAGCAATTTGGAAAAGCAATTTCCGAATTTGGGGCTATGAAGTACAAATTGTCTGAAATGGCAATTCGCACATTTGCGGCAGAGTCGTTAACATATCGCGCAAGCCAAAATATTGATGATGCCATAGCAAGTTTAATTGCTGAAGGTATGGATAAGGGAAAAGCAAGTCTCGAAGGTATCAGGCAATATGCCATTGAAGCATCCATTGCGAAGGTTTATGGCTCCGAAATATTGGATTATGTTGTTGATGAAGGAGTTCAAATTTATGGTGGAATGGGATACTCAGCTGAAACTCCGGTTGAAAGAGCTTATCGCGATTCACGAATCAACAGAATATTTGAAGGCACCAACGAAATAAACCGAATGGTAACAGTAGGGGAGTTGCTAAAACGTGGAATGAAAGGTGAGTTAGATTTAATTACTCCTGCCAAAGCAGTTGCCGGAGAACTTTTGGCTATCCCCGATTTTGGAGCGCCTAGTTTAGGTTATTTTGAAACCAAACATAAAATTATCTCCAACTTTAAAAAATCTATTTTAATGGTTGCCGGAGCTGCTCTTCAGAAATTTATGGAAAAATTTGCCGATGAGCAGGAAATAATAATGAATCTGGCCGATATGCTAATTTATACTTATGCAGCTGAATCCATGATGCTAAGAATAGAAAAGCTGGATGGCAAATATGGCGAGGAAAAAATGACATTATATAAAAATATGCTGGATGTTTATTTTTATGATATTGCTCCATTAATGCACAAGTTTGGTATAGATGCCGTGAATTCATTTGCCGAAGGAGATGAACACATGGGTATGCTTATGGGAATGAAACGTTTTACCAAAGTAGGAGGAGTAAATGTTGTTGCTTTACGTCGACAAATTGCAGATCATATGATCGAGGCAAATATGTATAATTTGTAATTATCATTGAGTCTGCTCTTTTTGTCATTCTGAGCGAAGCGAAGAATCTATTTTTAGTAATAATTTTGAGATTCTTCGCTATGCTCAGAATGACAATTAACTTTAAGTAATAATATGTCCAAAAAAAACAAAATACTTAATCTTACAAGCAGTCCTTGGAAGATGAAGTTTTATATGCTGATGAATCTTCCAATGGCATTTATTGCCGGATTAAAACTTCTTAATATTACTCATCAAAGTGCATCTGTAAGTGTACCATATAATTTCATTAATAAGAATCCTTTTCGATCAATGTATTTTGCAGTTCAAAGTATGGCAGCCGAGCTTTCATCTGGGATACTGGCACTTAGTGAAGTTAGCCAGGCAGAAGTCCCAGTATCGATGCTAGTACTAAATATGAAGGCATCTTTCACAAAAAAAGCACGATCAAAAACAGTTTTTATATGTGAGGATGGTGAGCTTATAAAGGCTGCTATTACAAAAAGTATCTCCACAAAAGAAGGCCAAATAGTTGATGTTGTTTCGGTTGGTACTGATAAAAATGGAGAAAAAATAGCAGAATTTGTATTTACCTGGACTTTTAAACCAAAAAATTTGTAATATTGGGTGAACATTTTTTAACATTTCGAAACAAATCTTGAATACTATGAAAGTTACCAGAACATTCGACCTTGTGGATCATTTAATGGACGGGCTTCAGCGTGATGATGCACTAACTGTGAAAAGAAATGGAAAGTGGGAGAAGTTTAGTACCCGCCAATACAAAGAGTTTGCAGATAATTTTAGCTATGGACTGCTTGCATTGGGGTATAAAAAGGGTGATAAAATTCTTACTATCTCAAATAACAGACCCGAGTGGAATTTTATGGATATGGGAATGAGCCAGGTTGGAGTTGTTCATGTTCCTGTATACGCTAACCTTGGGTCCGATGAGTATAATCATATACTAACCCATTCAGATGCTCGAATGATTATCGTTTCGCATCATGATTTTTATCTAAAGATTAAACAACCCGCCCGAGAAGCCAAGAATATTGAAAAAATATATTCATTCGATCCTGTTAATAAAGTAGATTCTTGGATAGAAATTATTGAGCTTGGTAAAAAAAATGCCGTGAAGTTTAAGGATGAATTAATCAAAATAAAAGAAAGTATTAATGAGGATGATCTGTTGTCGATTATCTATACTTCAGGAACAACTGGATTGTCGAAGGGAGTAATGCTTAGCCATAAAAACTTTATATCAAATGTAGAAGGTTGCATCGAAAGATTACCTGTTGCTTCCGATGGTAAATTCATCAGTTTTCTACCATTATGCCATGTTTTCGAAAGAATGGTAAATTATCTGCTTCACTTGCGTGGAGTAGCTGTATACTATGCTGAAAGTATTGATACTCTTGGTGATAATATCAGAGAAGTAAATCCTGAGGGATTTGCAGCGGTTCCCAGAGTAATTGAAAAACTTTTCGATAAGATATTACTAAAGGGGAAAGAGTTAAAGGGAATTAAAAAGGGATTGTTCTTTTGGGCTGTAAATCTAGGGCTTAAATACGAATTAAATAACGTAAACGGGTGGTGGTATGCATTTCAACTTAAATTAGCCAATAAACTAATATTTAGTAAGTGGCGTGAAGCTCTTGGCGGAAATGTAGAAGTAATCGTATCGGGAGGAGCACCACTTCAGGCCAGATTAGCCCGAATTTTTACTGCAGCAAAATTAACAGTTCAGGAAGGTTACGGGCTTACCGAAACATCTCCGGTAATTGCAGTAAACAAAAATGAATATCCCTATCTAAAATTTGGTACTGTTGGGCCGTTGGTTGAGAATATCGAGGTTAAAATAGCTGATGATGGTGAGATTTTGATGAAGGGACCAAGCCTGATGTTAGGTTACTATAAAGATAAAGAAAAGACCGACGAGGCCATCGATAAAGATGGCTGGTTTCATACAGGCGATATTGGTGAGATACAGGACCATAATATATTGAAAATTACAGATCGGAAGAAAGAAATCTTTAAATTATCAACCGGTAAATATGTTGCACCACAAGTGGTTGAAAACAGATTTAAGGAGTCAGCGTTCATTGAGCAATTAATGGTTGTGGGAGCCGGTGAAAAATATGCTGCTGCAATTATCTGCCCGGCATTTCATTTTGTTCATGGATGGTGTTTTAAACATGGTGTGAAGTTTCAAGACAATATTGATCTAATTGAAAATCCTAAGGTTATTGCCAGATTCCAAAAAGAAGTTGATAAAATTAATCAGGAACTTGGCAACCATCGTCAACTTAAAAAGTTTGAACTCACTTGTCAGGAATGGACACCAGAATCAGGAGAACTTTCACCTACCTTGAAGGTAAAGCGCAAATACCTAAAAGAGAAATATAAAGTTAAATTGGATCGACTATATGGTTATACCGATGATAAAGGACACATTGTTACTGAGGGATAGATTTTTGGTCATTGGTAATTAGTCATTGGTAATTAGTCATTGGTGATTAGTATTTATTTCAAGACCAATTATCTAATAAACCAATTAACCAATTACTAATTACTCAATAGTATAGTTTCTTAACATATTAATTAATAATCTTGTATTTGGATTTTAAACTACTCCATCATGATAAAGCAAATCATTTTTTTAATCGTTGTATTAATTACTTTAGGCGTATTTATCTATTCTAGCTTAAAATATTTCAAGTATTTTAAGTTCACCAAAAAGAAACCAATTGGAGATTTTGGTAAACGAATATGGATAACCATAAAGGTAGCACTTTTCCAGGAAAAAATACTTCGGCGCCCGATTATTGGATTAATGCATGCATTGGTTTGGTGGGGATTTATTTTGATACTTTTTGGTAGTATAGAGATGATTCTTGATGGCCTGTTTAGGACAGAAAGAGTTTTTGTTTTTCTTGGACCAGTGTACGATATCATAATGGCCGCAGGAGATATATCCGCCTTCGTAATCGCCTTATTGATACTTGCATTTTTGTTTCGCCGATTGTTTATGCACATTAAACGGTTCTATGGTCCGGAAATGAAAAAGGTGTCAAAAATGGATGCCAATTTTGCCTTAACAATAATCTTTATACTAATGATAACCCTCATGGGGATGAATACTTACTACATACTTTGGTGTTATTCAACGGGTGAGATGGTGCATGGGAGCTACCCCATTAGTAATATTATTGCGGGATTCGTTGATGGGATTCCTGCTGAGCAATTGTGGATGGGTTATCAGATTAACTGGTGGGCTCATATTGTATGGATATTTATATTTGCGAACATACTTCCGTATTCAAAGCATTTTCACGTTTTTATGTCGGTACCAAATGTTTTTATAAGCAACCTCACTCCTGTTGGTTATGCCGACAATATGGAGGAAATTACAAAAGAAGTTAAACTGATGATGGATCCCGATGCTGCTTTCGCTGATGTGCCGGAAGATGAGGATGATCCCAATAGGTTTGGGGTTAAGGATGTTGAAGATCTAAATTGGATAAACTATTTTAATTCATTGGCCTGTACCGAGTGCGGCAGATGTACTTCGGTATGTCCGGCAAATATTACAGGTAAGCTGCTATCTCCACGTAAAATAATGATGGATACTCGTGCCCGTATGAAGCAAAAAGGTCCGGGATTAGTTAAAGATGGGAGAAGTTTCGATGATGGTAATTCACTGCTCGGTACATTTATAACCGAAGAAGAACTTTGGGCATGTACCCAATGTAATGCCTGTGTTCAAGAATGTCCTGTTAACATCAATCAGGCATCACTTATTTTGGATATGCGTCGATATCTTGTTATGGAAGAGTCGAAAGCCCCGACAGGGTTGAATACTGTATTCTCGAATATCGAAAACAATGGTGCTCCATGGCAATTTTCACCTGAAGATAGGATGCTATGGGCGGAAGGTCTTGATGTTCCCCTAATAACAGATGGTATAAAACCTGAATATCTTTTCTGGGTTGGGTCAGCAGGAGCATTCGACGACAGGTATAAAAAGGTAACACGTGAGTTTGTGAAAATTCTGAATCATCTGAAAATAGATTATGCAGTTCTTGGTGTTGAAGAAACTGACAGTGGCGATGTTGCCCGTCGTGCCGGAAACGAAATGTTATTCCAAATGCAGGCAATGATGAACATCGAAGTTCTTAATGGGTATGAAGTTAAAAATATCATAACCTGCGATCCCCACGATTTCAATACGTTAAAAAATGAATATCCCGACTATGGTGGAAATTATAACGTTATTCATCATTCGCAATTTTTACAACAACAAATTGCTACAGGTACACTAAGTATTGATGGAAAAGAATTTGCCGGTAAAAAGATTACTTTCCATGACCCTTGTTATCTTGGCAGAGCGAATGGTGAGTATGATGCTCCACGTTCAGTACTGGATTCCTTGCCATCGTTAAATGTAGAAATGCCGAGGAATAAAAGTTTTGCTCTTTGTTGTGGTGCTGGTGGTGGACAAATGTTCAAAGAAGCCGAGAAAGGTGATAAAGAGGTCTTCATCGAAAGAACTGAAGATGCTTTAAGTACAGGATGTGATATTATTGCAACAGCCTGCCCATTTTGTATGGTTATGATGACCGATGGCCTCAAATATAAAAACAAAGAAGAAGATATTAAGAATTACGACATTGCTGAGCTTGTGAGCTTGAGCATAGGATTGTAAGGAAATGATTAATAGCTATTCTGAGATTTTGATTCAATTTTATGTTGTGCGAATTTTAGCAGAGGAATTAGAAAGTATATATAAGAAGATTGCTCAGGAATAATGAATGATGATATTGATGCAATCACAGTTACCATTATAAATATTAGGGTACTTATTTTACCTGTTTTTGCTAAATTAGCTGGGAAATCATCCTTTGTAAGCCTATTATTTTTAGTGGCATAACTCCAATTTATTAAAAATAGCAAGGCAATTATTAACATGTTAATATTGAAATAAAGATCAGCCATCCAATCTAAAGGGAAATCACTTTTTAAGCTAGTAGAGTAGGGGACTAAACAGATGAAGCCAAGAATAAAAATATTAATCCAAATATGTAGTCCATTGGTTTTGCGTAGATAAACGTTCTGTCTATGATTTATGGTCCAAAACAGTGCAAGTAATATAAAACTCATACCATATGCAAATAGCTGATCACTTTGTCCCAATATTGCATTGTGTAATTTAACTCCGGTCATATCTCGTGAAATAGTAGGAATATCAATTGCCAATACCAATATTGTCATTGCAATAGCAAATATGCCATCAGTTAATGCATCAAGTCTTTGTATGCTTATTCCATCTGATTTAAAAATTTTATTATTCATCCGTAGGTTTTTTACAAATATAGCAAAATCAAAATCTACCATAAAACTGAATTGTTTGATCAAATTCAGATTATTAGTATTATGAGTTTGTACTGAATAAGGTTTAGTATGAGCCGTGTACGAGTCAGGTAGGCAAGGTACTATGAGAGGGATAAAGATAGAATTATTTATTTCTATCTTTACCCTACTCGATTGTTTGCCTGTTTGACAGGTTATTTTAGTGTGTTCAGATCGAAGGTAATAATTTTACCATTTTCCATCATAGCCTCGATATCATTGTAACGTCCGAAGTTATTTTTTCCATTGTCGAGGTTTGGCATCCAGAAAAGCATGTTTGTAAATGGGTCAACAGTATAGCATGGGTTTTCCTTGCTGAATTTCATGCGTATGAAGCCTGCTATTTCACCATCAAGTTTAGAAACTACTGCCAATCCGGTACCGCCCTTGTCTTTGTCTTTTGTCATAAGCAGAACATATTTTTTGGTAGCTTTTGAGTTTTTGAAGCGTTTTGAAATGGCTTTGATATTTCCACTTATGGAGGTCATATTAAGTACTCCCATGGCAGCCATGTTTTGCATATCAACATTCAATTCCTGCTTTGCAACATCCATTCCCTGTTCATATTCGGCAACATCTTTGCGGTACTCGATTAAATCGGCATCAACGCCTTTTATCTCTTCATACGATTTATCAAGATCATGCATGCCCTGACGGGCAGCCTTATCACCAGCCTCAACGGCAGCCACGGTGGCATATGATGCAGCAACCTGGGCCAGGCTTCCAAGAACTTTAAAAGTGGCTCCAAGTATGTTGCCTGTCACATTCAGCCATCCCTGCCCCGGAGCAGGATAGTATTTTTCATATACAGTGTTTCCCTCAAAGTCGAATTTTATGAGATTTTGTGCCGAATAAAGTACCATCCCATCCTTAAACAGATCCAGTCCATTGGCTTCATCGCCACCTTCAAGTTTTATCTTGCCGGTGTTGAACTGTTTTGCTTCCAGGTTCGATTTGTCGAATACATAAATTGTGTTTTTTGCCGAGTTGAAAAAATAAACTTTGCTGCCGGCATCAGCCTTTAACAGATAGTCATCCTTTCCCGTTTTTAACTCTTTGTTTACCACAAGTGTTTTTGTTTCATAGTTATAGATATTGGCCCCATGTCTTGATGATATAATTATTCCACCGTTGACTTCCTCAAACTCATATGATCCAGGGAATATTTTCAGCGATTTGTCCAGTACCAACACACCGGTTTTCTGGTCAATTATATTGAAGAAATAAGTGTCGGCCATGTATGATTTTGTGATAAAGATAATTCCGGCTGAACAAAACACCGACTGGATATAACCACCCTTGAACTCGATCCCATCTTCTCCCCAGTATGTTTTCCCGGTGTTGTAGTCAACAAGGTTCAGTTTGTGCTTTTTCATTGCATTGTTGTCACTGGCGGGTATCAGGATCATACCATTTTCCTCAAAAATGAGGTTTTCTACAGGGCCTGTTACCTTAACCGGTTTTTCCCAGCTAAGTTTACCATCCTTGGCACTAAAGCTCGACATATAACCACCGCTGAACACATAAAGGTTTTTGCCCGACTTGTCGGGAAACATCTTTGCAAATTTCACAGTGGCAGTTTTAAAGAAACCTTCCTGATCTCCAAACATTGATGGGTACTCTATGTTCCATCCAATATTACCTTTTGGTTCGATGTGTATCAACCTGTCGTGCACAGCTATAAAAACCCCACCAACGCCATCGCCAACAGGATCGCACATAAGACCTTTTTTTGCGGGATCTTCTTCAATAGTCAAAAAGCCACCGGCAATTTCCTTGTCATCATCAAGGTCAAGATCTTGTTTCCAGAGCAGCTTTCCCGAGTCGAGGCCTATCATCCAAAACTGCTCCTGATCATTCATCTGTGTGTAAACAAGGAAGTTGTTGCCTGCCCGCACAGGGTAAAAAGCTTCGATGTCCGACATACCTAATGTTTTGGAATTGCAAAGCTCCTTGCCGTTCTCCGGATTAAAAACCAATAAGCCTAAATCAGCGGAACTGTAATAAATATAAGGTGTATTGGGCAGGATTTCGAAAGCCCCGTGATCGAAATTCTTTTTCCAAAGGATTTTGCCGGATTCGGCATCAAATGCTACTGTTGTGTTATCCTCTGTACCGCAAATTAAATTACCATTTGGGGCGAAACGATTCCAGTTAATTCTGGAACTTGCTTCAGCTTCCCATTGTGATTCCATCTGGGCCAGCATCCATGCCGAATTTAATATCAGCATGGCAAAAACAATCATGTTCTTTTTCATCTTTTAATTAATAGGTTTAAAATAATAGTAAATAAATAACTTCTTTATTGCATTTTCAATTTTCAAAATATTAGAAAGGGTGTGCTTGCTATATAAATCATTTGATAATTATAACATACAGTAGCACAGGTAGGTAGGTGTAGTATATCTTGAGTGTCGTCCTTTTATGAGGCAGGCCAAAAGTAAGTTATTAATTTAATATTTATGTGATTGGTTGTAGGAAAAGTCACCAAAATATCAGTTATTTTTAGAGGGTATTTTGTAAAAACGCAATGACCGAATAATCAAATAATTATGTAAACGAAAATGTACGGTGCAGTGTATGGCATTATTTAGGATATTTGCCAATGGTTTACTTATGGATATGGCAAACATTACTTTTTTGAATATAATATTAGCTGGCACAGGCCTGATTAGCCTATTGTTTTTCGTTTATGCGGCAATAATATCCAAGCTTGAAGGTGAGCGCCGGGCATCCATAGTGTTTTTATGGATTGCCATTGCCATTGGCTTTGTATTCCCATCAATCGTGTTTATTAATCACCCAGCTATCAATGTGATTTCAGTTATCTTAATGGTTGCTATTGCTTCCCTTGTTTTGGTTTATATTATTCCTAATAGGGCAAAAATTGGTTTGAGCAAAATTGTAACGATTGGAAAAATTGATGAACGGGACATTATGTTTTCTCGCAATGAATTGGAATCTGATTCAGATAACTATAAGGATTATTATCAATCGAATCCTCAGAGAAAGTCTGTTGATGATAAAATAAAAGACAACCCCGGATTACTCAATGCTAATTCCGGTAACTATGACAAAATTATGTTTTCATCATCACGGGCAAGTTTTTTTACAATAGATGCATTGAAATCGAAAGTTAATGGAGATGTGTGCGCATCTGAAACAAAAGTAAATCCTGCAGATATAACTTGCTATATTAAAAAATGGGCTAAAAAACTTGGAGCACTGGATGTTGGTATTACAGAATTAAAAGATTATCATATTTATAGTCATAGGGGCAGAAAAGGTAACTATGGCAAAAAAGTGGAATTAAATCACAAATATGCTATTGCATTTACGGTTGAAATGGATATGTATGCCGTCAGGTCAGGTCCATTGGCTCCAATTGTCATGGAATCAGCACAACAATATCTCGAATCAGGAGCTATTGCCGTTCAACTTGCGGAGTTTATTAGACAACTTGGCTATCCTGCCAGAGCTCATATTGATGGTAACTATGAAGTTGTTTGTCCACTTGTTGCCAAGGACGCTGGTTTGGGTGAAATTGGAAGGATGGGGTTACTAATGACTCCTAATCTTGGACCAAGGGTAAGAATCGCAGTTGTTACTACTGATCTCCCACTTAATGTGGATAAACCAACCAATGAACCTTCAATTATAGACTTTTGTACTACTTGTAAGAAGTGTGCAATTAATTGTCCATCAAATGCAATCTCTTATAACGATAGAGAGGAAATTAATGGAGTAGTACGCTGGCAAATTAATCAGGAATCATGTTTCGATTTTTGGACAAAAAGCGGAACTGATTGTGGCCGATGCATGAGTGTTTGCCCTTATTCACACCCTGATAATTTACTACATAATATAGTCAGATTTGGGATTAAGAATTCCAGTATATTCGGCAGACTTGCAGTATATTTTGATGATGCTATTTATGGAAAAAATCCTACTGTTAAAAACCCCGCTGATTGGATGAATATCGGTTAACTGAGATTACTATATTTGCTGCTTAAATCAATGAGGCTCAAATTTCAAAAACGTAGCGCATTGAAATTTCTTAGCCAAATTCCTGCTCATCCGTTCAGGCGGGAATCCTGAACTAAGTGAAGGATCTCCGGGGTTATATTCCCCACCCCTTGGGGCGAATATGTTATGAATTTCCCATAAGATACCCCGTTGCTTGCGACGGGGAGATTCATTAACCAACTCAGTTTTTATTTTTTGTAAATCTCATCTAGTATATCGTGATAACGGTTAATAACAACTTTACGCTTTAGCTTTTGAGTAGGTGATAACATCCCATTATCCGGTGTCCATGTGTCAGCAACCAATCTGAATTCTTTTATCTGTGCCACATGATCAAGTTCGGGGTTTAGTTTATCAACTTCCACCTGAAAACGTGCAATAATCTTTGGTTTTTTTATTAAGTCATCATTATCGCGGAATGATACCTTATGAATTGTACACCAGTTATGCAAGAATTCGAAATCAGGAACAATTAATGCCGAAGTAAATTTTTCATTTGCTCCAACAACTATCAACTGCTCAATAAATTGAGATTCCTTAAGTTGGTTTTCCACTTGTTGAGGAGCCACATATTTGCCACCCGATAGTTTAAATATTTCCTTTTTACGATCGGTAATTGTTAGCATCCGATATTCATCAAGAGTTCCAATGTCGCCAGTGTGAAACCAACCATCTTTATCAATAGCTTCTTTTGTTTTCTCAGGATCTTTGTAATAGCCCATCATCAAGTTTGGCCCTTTTTCAAGAATTTCACCATCTTCGGCAATCATCACATCAAGTTCGTCAGGAACAAGACCAACACTGCCAAACCTAACTCCGGGATAAGATGGCATGGTTGCTGAAATAAGTGGCGAAGTTTCGGTTAATCCATAACCCTCCTGAACAATAATATTTGCTGCCCAAAAAATCCGTGCTAAACGTGGTTGCAATGCTGCTCCTCCCGAAATAACACCTTTAAGTTCTCCACCAAGGGCTTCACGCCATTTGCTAAAAATAAGTTTGTTGGCTATGGCAAGTTTAAAATTATAGAAAGAACTCCGGTTTTTTGGATTAGGATCATATTTATCACCAACTCTCACTGCCCAGAAAAATAACATCTTTTTAATTGTGGAAAGCTCCCTGCCCTTATTGATTATTTTGTCGTATACTTTTTCGAAAACACGAGGAACAGTGATGAAAACGTTCACTTTTATTTCTCGCATATTTTCCCCGATGGTTTCGATACTCTCGGCATAGTACAATATAAGTCCGATTGATTGCCACAAATAATTACCAACTCGTTCAAGCACATGCGAAAGTGGTAAAAAACTTAAAGCTCTATCGTTAGGATTCAGGTAATAAACAACTTTTTGAGCAAGCTTGAGATTGCTAACAACATTATTATGACTTAGCATTACACCTTTTGATAAACCAGTGGTTCCGGAGGTGTAAAATATTGTTAACAGATCACTTGGGTCAACCGCATCGCGACGAGAAATTAAGGTATCCCTCAATTCTTTATCTTTTGATTTGCCAAGGTCGGCGATCTCCTGCCAGTTTTTAACACCTTCAATCTTATCAATTGAATATATTTCCTCAAGATTTGGAGTCTTTTCATAAATTGGTAGCAACTTATCATAAAGCTCCTTGCTCGAAACTATCAATATTCTGGAGTCGGAATGTGACAATATGTGCAAATACTCTTTATCACTAATTGTAGGATAAATGCCTACATGTACACATCCAATCTGCGACATGCCAAAATCTATAAAGTTCCATTCGGGTCGGTTATTGGTTACAGTGGCGATTTTATCCCCTTTTTTATAACCCATGGCTAATAGCCCTAGACTAAAGGCATCTACATTTTTTCGGTATTCGTTGGTACTAAAGTTTTCCCATTTTCCATTTCGCTTAACGGATAAAGTTACTTCCCTGTTAAAGTTTTCCTCCGCATTGGTAAGTACATCAAAAGTTCTGGTAATATTTGCCATGTTGTTAGATTGGTTTAGTATTGTCAAAAATAGGACTAATTATTGATTTTGTTTAAAAACAAAGCCATCAATAGTGAAACAAATTTATGAAAATAATGCTGTTATTTAAGAAATTATGATAAAAAGCATAAAATTATAATTGACATAAAATCAATGATATGAGACATAAAATTAACGTTTTTTCGTTTTTCACATCCAATCAATTAGTTATTTACAAAAATACATCTATTTTCGTTATTTAAAATCAATCTAAATAGTGATGAAAAGATTACTACCAACCGCAATTTTACTAACTCTTATTATATCTACATCTACATTAACCGGACAAGTAATACTGAACCAATTTTATGCATCAACAGGTAACATTGGAAATGCTATTATTAAGATTAGTCCAACTAGTGGAGGGGGTACAGTTTTTGCACCCAGTGGATCCTTTGGCCCTGTTACTGAAGTTCAGTTTTCTCCTGATGGTAGTACACTTTACGGTACAACAGGTGGAGGAACGAGTTCACTTATTACGATTGATTTAACAACTGGAGTTGAATCTTTAGTAGGTGTTCACATACCAGGAGCTATTAATGGGATGGAATTTGTTGATGGTATATTATATGGTACACATTGGAATAGTGGCGATTGTGGTTTGGTTATAATTAACCCTGATAATGGCCAAATTATTGATGGTGATTATATCGCAGAAGATCCTATTACTGGTCTTGCGCACAATGTTGTAACAGGTGTTACTTACGGGATTGTTCAAGTAGATGGTGATGAGGAAGCATTCTTAATTATAATTGACCTTTCTATCCCGGATATAACAGATGGAATTCTGCTTCCTGATGGTATATATCGGGGACTTGCATTTGGTCCAGATGGCACTTTATATACAGCGATGTATGATTTTATATCAGATAAGGAATATTTAACCTCTATTAATATTTTAACAGGCGAAACTTCTCAAGTTACACAAATAACACTTGATGTCCCGGTTAGTGGGCTCACCTATTATATTCCTCAGTATATTTATTCTTCACCAGGTAATAATGGTGACTTTTTAGCTGAAATAGATGTTATGACGGGAGCAACTCCAGTTGGCCTGATTGGCGATTTTGGACCCGTTACTGAAATACAACATGATCCAACCGGGAAATTTCTTTATGGTACAACCGGTGGTGGAACTAGGTCACTTATTAAAATTGATATAAATACAGGTGATGAATTGTTAATTGCAGAGCATGCCCCGGGAGCGATAAATGGCATGGAGTTTTATAATTATACACTCTATGGCTCATACATCAATCCATCTAGCGATTCATCAATTTTGGTAAAGATTGATACCCTTACAGGTGATTTAACTCCGATAGGACCTATGGTTTATGGTCCTATAACCGGTTTAGCGTATGATTATACTACTAGAATAATGTATGGAATGGCAGTAATAGGTGAGTCTTCACAGTCTGAACTTGTTACAATTGATTTGAATACAGGAGCTACAACAGTGCTAGGCCCAGTAATTGACTCACCATGGATGCGTGGACTCGTATTTGGCCCATATGGCAATATGTATACAGCAAACTATGGACCAGGTGATGTTTATTTTTTAAGTCAGATTAATCCAGAAACTCTTGAAATAACCCAAATAGGTGTGATACCACAGTCAGTGAGTGGTTTATCTTATTATAATGCACCACCAGTGCCTTTATCTAACTGGGCGATTATTATGGGAGTATTGCTGATGGGAATGTTTTTAGTATTACGCATTAAACCAATGGGATAGCATATTTTAATATACAAGTGAAATCCACCTTCTTTGATGGTGGATTCTTTATTATTGCTCTTTTCTGCCTTTTCTTTTCCTATGTTGTGAATCGCTATTGTTATAACTCCGCTTCCTATTTTCCCAATGATTATTTAGCCTCTGAATCTGATCCTTATCAAG
>CALDOI010000118.1 GCA_937912115.1 uncultured Bacteroidota bacterium
GCCATTAAAATCAATGTAATTTTTTTCATGATAAAGTGTTTTAAAATTTATTTCGCAAAAATAAATGGCATCTTTGCCGACAGCAAGTTTTCAAGCGCTCTTGTGACTGACGGAGAAAAAAATGTGACGAATGGTCTAAGTGTACAAAAATATTGCAAAGCGTGACCAATGGCGTGGTTATAAGCTTATGAGTAAACTACTTACGGTGTTTTATGGGACGAAAAACCAGCTTTATTGTTATACGTTGAGCTTTAAATCGTGTTGGTATGGGTAGGGTAGTAAAACCCAAGTACCCCATATCTTCAACTCCATCGGAAAACCAGATCACCAGGAGTCCTGAGTAGGTTGAAAAATAGAATAACTAAAAATGCCGGGTGATTCTCTTTATTCTTGGTGATATGGAATCTTCTTAACAAAAAGAAAAATATTACTCAAGTTTCGCAGTTAAACCTATTTATTGAAAATCAGATAATTAAACTATTTTCATACAGAAACGATATGGATATACTTCTAATTTTAGATTCTAATCTTATTCGGAAATTTTCTTCGCGAATCTTCTATGACTTCTTTGTGAACCTCTGTTTAGCAACTTATTTGCTATGCTACAAAGAACCACAAGTCACAAAATGAAACACAGGACAGTATTTGAACATATTTTATTGACTATCAGCTATAAGAACTCAAAAAAAATATGAGAACTTGAAAGCGTAAAACTATACGAAAAGGATTTGGTAGTAAATCCAATCTGGTCAAAAATATATTCAGCATTCTGGGTATATATGGATTAATTGTTGCAGATTTTATGTTATCAATCTGTTACATGATAAAATCCACTCCCCACAAAGCAGTCAGTACCTTCTATTTTTTCCACGTAAGCGCGTTTGCCTTCCACTTGCTGGTCGGCAGGATCGAGCCAGTAGTAGTCAACAAATCCGGCTCCCTCGTTCACAACTTTATCGATGAGCCTTTGAATTACAAAGTTTCCTTTGGCATCCTGGTAGTCGATGAGGTTTTTACCTTCGAGCGCAGGGGTGGCACCATGTGCAATAACAACCCCTTGCAGGTTATAAACGAAGAAATAGCCTGAGCCATGGGAGTTGAAAATATTGTGGTGCACCATTGCCTTGTAGGCATCCGAAACAAATTCTGAATCCGACGCATAGGCAGCCGAAACACCGGCCATACCCTGTGCCATGGAGTGTACAACTGTTTGGTATTCAAAATCTTCACGGGCTATTTCGGTCATGCCTGGTTTTCCGTCCAATTCGCTGGCATAGTAGCCTGAACCTAAATACCATTGGGCAGAAGAAAGCACCCTCACCCAGCCCGATTTTTTTTCTGTCTTTTGCGTTTGGGGATTATTAAACGAGTAGTTCACCCAGCCATATCCTCTATATCGAGCCACATCTATCATTTCGCGTATATAGGATTTGTCGGGATGGAACACGCCCTTGAGGTCAGGTACTGCTGCATCCATAATACAATAACCCGACAGGCTCTCTACATAGAAATAGCCCTGATCATCTGGAAAAAAACGGGTGTTGCTGAGCATTGCATCAGCAAAATTGGCTCGCCCGACACTATCGGGTATCAAATCAATATACACACTGTTGAGTGCCGAACCCATACAAACCACATTGCTAATAATGGTACTTTCCAGTATATTTTGATAAGGGATAATGGCCTCAGAGGCAGTTTCATTATTGAACTTACAGGAAGTAACGACCACGACGACCAAGGTAAAAATTAAGAATAAAAGTCTTTTTTTCATGGTAAAATATTATTTGAATTATTTAGATAATTATTTGAACAACTGTTACTATTAACCCTGACAGGGTTCTCTACACCAGTAGTTATTGTCCAACATGATAAAATCCACTGCCTACAAACCAGTCGGTTCCTTGTATTTTTTCCACGTAGGCCCGTTTGCTTTCCACTTGCTGGTCGGCAGGATCGAGCCAGTAGTAATCCACGAAACCGGCTCCGTCTGCGATTACTTTGTCGATGAGCTGCTGTATTACGAAGTTTCCTTTGGCATCCTGGTAGTCGATGAGGTTTTTACCTTCAAGTGATGGGGTGGCTCCATGGGCGATAACAACCCCGTGCAGGTTATAAACAAAGAAATAGCCCGACCCATGGGAGTCGAAATTGATGTGGTGCACCATGGTCTTGTAAGCCCTGGAAATAAATTCGGGATCTTCTGCATAGGCAGCTGAAATACCGGCCATACCCTGTGCCATGGTATGCACAAACCATTGGTACTCAAAATCTTCTCGAGCATTTTCGGTCAAACCGGATTTGCCTTCCGTTTCGCTGGCATAGTAGCCCGAGCCTACATACCACTCAGCAGCAGGTATAGCAGACACAAAGCCTGATTTTTTCTCTGTCTTTTGCGTTACGGGGTTCTTAAAATCATAATTTACCCATCCGTGTCCTCGATAGTGGGCAGCATTTATCATATCACGTACATAATATTGACCATTTGGGGTGGTTTGGTCCATGCGGTATAGCCCCTTGATAGCCGGTACTGCCGCATCAACAATACAGTAACCCGACAGGCTCTCCACGTAGAAATAGCCCATATCATCGGGTAAAAATCGGGTGTTACTGAGCAATGCCTCAGCATATTTGGTCCGCTCCGTACTGTCGGATATCAAATCAAGGTACACACTGTTGAGCGCAGAACCTATGTTCACCACATCAATCATAATCGTTCGCTCCAATGTGGTTTTGTATGGGGTGAGTACCGGAGTAGAGGGGGAATCATTGAACTTACAAGAAGTGAAGACCATGGCGGTCAGGACAAAAATGGCCAATAATAATAAGTTTTTTTTCATGGCATAGAATGGTTTAATTTATTAGATTTTTTTTGAATAATTGTTTCTGGTGTATTAGTAGTATCTCAATGACTACAATATCGCTTACGCAGACATTGTTAAGCAATGAGAGACGATTGCATTCAGGGCCGGTATTTCTCAAAAAAGGCATGCTTTCTTTCCACATATTCCTTATATCCAGACGAAATCGGGATCACATGACCGGCTGTCGGAATCACCATTAAATCAGAACCTTTAATCCTGTTATGAGCATTCTCCGCATGAGAAAAATCCACGTCATGATCCATTAACCCATGAATAATTAAGGTGGGTGCTGTGATGGCTTCCAGGTTTAGTTCTTTGATGGCACGACATATTTCCACGTCTTTGTTCATCCCCGCTTTTCGGTTGTTCATGGGCGACATCGAGCTGAAGAGTTCCCTGGTTATTTCAATCATCTCCGGTTTGTCGTACAACAGTTTAAGTTCTTTGTTCAATGCACTTCCTTTCAGTTTTGATCCACCGGTAACCACCGTTTTGATGGCCGCATTGGGGTTGCTTTTTGCCATTCGGGTTAACCAGTAACTGCCATAATTACTCAAGAATATATCTGCAAACAACCGACTCACTGTGTTTGCATACATGTTGTAATTTTTGCTAACGGCGCATTCACCTAGCACAGCCCACACCCGATCGGGATATTTTGCTGCAAAACCATAGGTTACCGGTCCTCCGCCCGAAGCGCCGTAAATGGCTGCACTTTGTATGCTGAGGGCATCCATGAGGGCTGCCTGGAGTTCGATATAGTCTTCCAGCGTATGGCCAGTCTCAGCAGGCGTACCCATGTATCCGGGACGCGACCAGCCAACAAAGGTGTAAGGTAACCCGAGCATATCGAAGGCCATCAGCATCCCCTGATCGAAACCTCCGGGGATTCCTGAATTAAGTATAATCGCTGGCCCTCCATTTCCGACTGTGGCATACTGAATGGGTCCCATGGCCGTTTTGGCCACCTGGCTTTGTTCGCCTAATCGATTATTGGCTTGTTGTTTCCAGCGGTTGTATCCAAACATAGCTAAGCTTTTAAATTAATTCAAAATCATTTTACAAAAAAGGATCAGGACTCATGGTCTCTGGAAATCCAAGCAACTCGAGTGCGCGGTTTCTTATGTTTATGAATTGCTTTGTAAGTGGTTGTTCGCGGTTATCCACCTCCTCAGCAAAGGCCATGGTAAAAACCAAGTGATTGCTGATGGTGGCCCCCACTAAAAGCATGTTGGTGTTTTCGTTTATCACCGAGGGCAGAGCCAGCCTACTTATTTTAAGATCACCGTACGTGTTTGGAATAGAAACCCGCCCAACATTCGAAAACAAGGTGCCCGGCACCTTGTCTTCATAGGATTTCACTACCTTAAAGGCCGGGTTTTTGGTGTCTTGGGAAAAGCGTTTCAGGTTTTCGGTATGATTGATCAGGTCCCATCGTTTGACAACCGGGTATGCAAAAACGTTGAAGGCATCCAGTAAGGTAGCGTCGAAGTATTCCAACTCCATATAAGCAGAATTCATCCGCTTCATGTTTTTCTTCACCAATTTATTGAGATCTCGTGCATTGTCCCAAAACGAGCGTTTTGCTTTGTAGCGAAAAGGGAACATAAAGGTACCTACGCACAGCGAAAAAAGATCGCCTACCGGTCGCGTGGCATGGCGGCGCAAATCAAAAGGGATTGAAATAACGCGTTTATTTCCTGTAAAAGCCCCTTGTAGTTCTTCGTGCGCCGCAAGAAAAGCTACGGCAATGGCTGAGCCCACACTCACCTCATGGTTGTGACATTTTTGCTGCAAAAGATTGAGCTGTTGATCCTTTAGCTCCAGAAAGACACTGCCATAGGTGTACTTTTTCCAGAAGGCATCGTTTATTGCCTTATAATCTTGCTGATCGAAAAAATGTGGATTGCGAAGCCATTGCTTGTTGTATTTTGAAACATATTGCTTCGTAACCCACGTTTTGAGCGATGGTTTCGCCGGGGCCATATAATCGCTCATCTGGAGCGGAATTACCTGCTCGGGCTGTAGTTGTGGATTGGCATACAAATTCAGCAGGTCGCGCAGCAAAAATACCATGGCCGTTCCATCGGTGATTGCATGGCTTACCATGACCATTAAATCGGCGCCCTTATCATCGTACAGCAACATATAATCTGCCATTGGGCGTTGTTGTGGGTCAAACATTTCTGCCTGCATTTTTTGGAACTCGCCAAACCACATGGCAGACGAAGTGCGCTTCAGAAGTTTGAGTTTTGGCTTTTCGGCACCTGCCGTGGTAAACCAGGCAGTGTGATAGGCATCAAAAACAATCCTAGCTCCCAGCAAAGAATGTTTTTGTGGGATGCTGTCGATGGCCTTTTGTAATCTGTCAGGATCCACCTTCCCTGTAATACGTGCCAACAGCGTAACTTTTAATCCCGGAATCTGATAAAATGCACGCTCAAGATGCGACATTTTTCGAATGACGCCTTTTTTCATAAACTCCTCGGCTTTAACCCCGGAGCCATTAGTTGGTTCCTTTTGCATTTCAATTATTTTCTTACAGTCTTATTCATTCTCATTTTCTGTTATCACCAGAAACGTCTGCCAACTAAAATCATTCTATTCAGATGATCATTTTTACGCATGCAAACATACAATCCAAATACCCAGATTGCAAATGAATGACTGCTTGTGTGACCAATGGTAAAGAAAAAGTGACCAATGGCGCCTTTTTCTTTACTTTTTTATAAAATCGGGGATCACAGGAGGGGAAGGGGAAGTGAAAAGTTAAAAGTTGTTGACTTTTGATGTCCTCTCTGCAAAATTAGATAGGGAGGAAATGTAAGAAAATGCAGTATTTTTTAATCGGATAATAGCAAAAGACTCAACTGTATTTCAATTACCAGTGGAATATTCAGGCAAGTATAGAGGTTCTGGTGGTGGAGCATCAGCGGCAGGAATTAAGTTGCAATATGAATATAACCTAAAATCAAATTCTGGCTTAGATTTAGAATTCCAATCATCAACAACACCTTATATAAAGAGTAAATTACAAGATATTCAACCCAATGCCTTAGTAAAAAAAATGACCAATACACCCGAATTAATATAGATAAACTTGTTAAGAATATGAAACAAGGTGAAAAACTATAGAAGCAAGTTTATCTACATTATGCGGATTATTGGCTTTTGGCTGGCAAAGATATAAAAACAGAGGTTCCTACTTGTTTTTCTGATACAAGGTGGAGCTTACCACCCAATAAATTAACCAAACCTGCTGCAATACTCAATCCAAGGCCATTACCTTCATGTAAGCGGGAATCGGAATAGTTTTCCTGCATAAAAACATCAAGTATACGTTGTTGTTCATCAGCAGCAATTCCAATGCCGGTGTCTTTCACATAAAATTCCAGTTGTCCGCCTTTTTGCTCGCAACCAAAGGTGATGGTGCCACTGCTTGTAAACTTCAATGCATTGTTTAACAAATGTGATAAGGCATTAGTTAATAAGGACTCATCTGTTATCAAATTGACATGTGGTGGTAAAGTAGGATGTTCCAATATAAGTTCGAGATTTTTTGTAGCACATGATGTACTGAATTCGTCGAGCAGGTTATGTAATACAGTTGAAACATCAACTGAAGTTGTGTTTAACTGCATATTGCCTGAAATAATCATCGACATATCCATAATGTCTGTAACGGTATTTATAAGCCTTGCACTACTTACATTTAAATCATTGAGATACTCTTCCTTATCTTCTTGTGAAATATCAGGTTCTATGATGAAAGACGCAAAACCCAGTATGCCGTTAAGTGGGGTTCGAATTTCATGTGAAATGGTATTCAGGAATGCCGTTTTTAAACGATTGCTTTCCTGGGCCTTATCTCTGGAAATAATTAATTCCTTGTTTGATAATTCCAGTTCTTTTGTCCTTTCCTTGACTTTTTCATCTAAAACCTGATTCTGGTTTTCGAGCAATTGATGTAGGTAACGGGTCTGGAGCAGGTTTTCTATTCGAATACGGACTTCATACATATCGAAGGGCTTTGAAAGAAAATCTTTTGCCCCGCCTGAAAGCGCCTTAAGTTTTGCTTCTGCCGACATATCAGCTGTGAGCACAAGTATGGGGAAGTATGTTTCTTTTGGTATTAAAGCTTTTAGCTGATCCATCACTTCAAAACCATTTAGGTGAGGCATCATCAAATCAAGCAGTATCAAATCGGGTTTAAAGGCTTCAAATAACCCAACAACCAGCCGGGGGTCGGTAATGGATTTAATATGCATATATCCTGTATCTTCCAAGAGGTCTTTCAGCAGATCAACATTCGATTGTTTGTCGTCAACTATTAGGATCTTTGCGTTTCGTAAGGGTGAATGTATCATATTTTTTAAAGTTAAATTTCAGTATATTGATCAACATTTTTTAGAAATTGAATAATATCGAGCGGTTTAGTTAAATAATTTACTGCTCCTATTTTCATCAACTTCTTAATTTGGCTTGGTATTGCATTGGCACTAACCATAATTACGGGTATTGTTTTTGTAACCGAATCGGCCAATAGCTTTTTCAATACTTCATCGCCCTTCATATCAGGCAAGTTCAGATCGAGCAAAATTAATTTGGGTAGATACTCTTTGGCTAGTTTGATGGTTTTTCCACCGTAAATGGAGGTTACCAATTGTATTGACGGTCGGTGATCCGCTAATATTTCCTCAACCAGTTCGATGTTCGAAAGATTATCCTCGATATACAGAATAGTAGCAACCTTTGCATCCTCCTGTATTGCCGCCCCTTCCTCAACTCCTTCTATCTTTATTTTTACGTTATCCTTATTTTCAGTTTGTGGCAAATCAACCCAAAAGGTACTTCCAACGTCGGGCTTGCTCTCAACTCCAACAGCACCACCCATCGCTTCCGCAAATTTTCTCACTAGCATCAAGCCAAGGCCCGTACCTTCGATTTCGGTTTTGTCGGCTCCAATCCGCTCGAAAGATTGAAAGAGTTTACTGATATTATCGGGGTTAATCCCAATACCTGTATCGCTTATTGAAAGCCTGACCATGGCATTCCCGGATGCATCTAATGGTTGCAACTCCGTTTTAATTTTCACGAGTCCCTTTTCATCATTGTATTTTACAGCGTTTGACATTAAATTAAGTAATACCTGCTTTAACCGAAGCTTGTCGGCCATTACAAAAAAGTTGTTGGAAGGTGCATCCACAAGTTCAATTGTCACACCTCTTTTATGTGCTGCACCCTGAATAACATCCATAGCCTGATTAATCATATCGATCAACAGAACAGGTTCTATATTCATCATCTGTTTTCCTGATTCAATACCCGCAATATCGAGTACTTCGTTAATCAATTTAAGCAAATGTTTACCATTGCTCAAAATATGGTTTAACCTCTTTTTGTGTGATGGTATTAGGTCACTCATTTCCATAAGTTGAGCAAAACCTAATATTGTATTCAACGGGGTTCGCAGTTCATGGCTCATGCGTGATAGGAATTCGCTTTTGGCACGATTGGCATTTTCTGCTTCATTTTTAGCTTTCAGAATTTCCGCTTCAGCCAGTTTGCGTTCAGAAATGTTCTCGAAAATATAGAACCGACCATAATACTCATCATTTTCGCCTCGAATCTGTGTTGAAAACCGCCTGACTGTGCGATTTTCGGTAAATGATATTTCATCTTCAAGCACTATGCGGTTATCTTCGTACTGCAATGGTTCGCACGATTCGGCAAAAGCCGGAACATCGGTCAGCACCGGCAGACAATAGGGAATAATATCGTTATTTTTGAATTCGCCACGTTGCATTTGTTCCTCGATAGCTTGTATTTCCCATATTTCGCAAAAACAATGATTAAAATACAGAATATCATCATTGCGGTTGTCAACAACCAAAAGGCCCAGTGGCGATGAATTTGACATATAATTCAGAAGTGATTGATTCCACTTCAATTCTTCTTCGGCTAATTTCAGTTCGGTAATATCGTTTAATGAGGTTACGCGAACATTCCTTCCTTTATAATTCATCATTTTCCCACTTAACATACAGGGGAAAGTTGTTCCGTCTTTTCTTAATGCAGTTACTTCATAAGGTTCTTCGGCTCCGGCCATCATATTATCCATAACTATTTTCCGATGTTCAGGTATAATCCAATCGGTTCCATATCTGCCAATTGCTTCTTCGGTGGTATAACCAAACACTTTTTCAGCCATCAAATTTTGCTCAACGCAAATGCCTTTTTCCGAGAAGAAAATTGAATCGAAAGCGGCTTCGCTTAATCCACGGTGTCTTTCCTTACTTTCTTCAATTTCAGCTTCTGCTTGTTTGCGCGTGGTAATATCCTGATGTGTTCCTGACATCAGCATTGGCTTTCCATCGGCATCCCATTCATGCACTTTGCCCCGGTCAAGTATCCAAATCCAGCTGCCATCCTTGTGCTTCATTCTGGATTCGAACGAATAATAATCCAACTCACCTTTAAAGTGCTGCTCAAGCAATTCTCCGGAAACTTTTAAATCGTCAGGGTGGGCAAATTTTATCCAGGTTTCGATACTTACCGGCGAAATTTCTTCTAATGTGTAACCAATGATATCCGCCCACCTTTCGTTGAAAGTAGTACTACCTGTTTGTACATTCCACTCCCAAGTGCCAACATTGGTACCTTCAAGTATTGAAGCTAAACGTTGTTTTTCAACAGCCAGTTCTTCTTCAACCTGTTTACGTTCAGTAACATCTGTGATAAAACCATGCCAGAGTATCGACCCATCGGCTTCTTTCTGTGGCGTGGCATTACCAAAAAGCCAGCGAATGGTTCCATCGTCAAATTTTACCCTGTATTCATCTTTCCAAACTTCCAAATTACTTGCTGACGCTTGTATGGATTCAACAACTCCATCAAAATCGTCGGGATGAAGATTGGCAAAAACAGGAGAAGCATCATCGGCAACTTCCTGTGGGTTTACCCTGTAAATATCATTTATCCCTTCACTGGAATAGGGAAAACAAGAAGTGCCATCGGGGCGCAACAGGTACTGATAGACCATGCCCGGCAAAAGGTTGGCAATTTTATTAAGCCTGTTTAATGCTTCTTTAAACTCAGCGGTCCGATCTTTCACTTTTTGTTCCAGGCTTGCATTTAATTCCAGAATTTCCTTTTCGGATTGCTTACGTTGAGTAATATCCTGTTTTATGGCTAGGTAATTGGTAATTTTTTTATTTTCTCCATAAACGGGTGTAATGGAAACATCCTCCCAGTAAAATTCACCGTTTTTCTTTTTGTTTATCCACTCGCCATGCCACTCTTTTCCGTTGGAGATAGTCTTCCACAAATCCTTGTAAATGGCCTCATCCGTTTTTCCTGATTTTAGCATCCGCGGATTTTTGCCCATTACCTCTTCAAGGCTGTAGCCGGTTGCCAGCTCAAAGGCCGGATTCGCATATTCAATATTACCTTCGGTATCGGTAATTACAATAGTAACAGGACTCTGGCTTACAGCCAATGAAAGCTTTTTAACTTCTAAATCTTTTTCTTTATTAACAGTTACATTTCTAACAACCGACAGTATTTTATCCTTCACGTAAGGCGCAATGCGGGCTTCAAAATAGTTTAGCCTATTGTCCTCAAACACTTCATATTCATAGGTTATTAGCTTTTGATCACGAATACACTCATGAATATGCTGTAGATAATCGTCGGCTTTTTCTATGCCAAAAAAATCGGTCAGGTTAGTACCTATTATATCCTCTTTGGGAATTTTTAGTAGCAACGGGTTGGCGTAAAAGAACTCCGTATATGTTCCTTCTTTGTCAATTGCGAAAATCAAGTCGGGCATGGCACTAATAATCCCTTTTAATCTATCATTTTGCTCTTTGATATTTTCTTCGGCTTGTTTTCGATTGGTAATATCTTCCTGAATAGCCAGAAAATGGGTGATATTTCCGCTATCATCAGATACAGCCGATATGGATGACGAAACC
>CALDOI010000119.1 GCA_937912115.1 uncultured Bacteroidota bacterium
TATTCACTTGATGCTAATTTCATTTTTGGAAATGACATAAAAAATACCGATTCAATACTAGCAATGGTTCTTACTCATGATGGTTATGTTATTGATGGAAACGGAACCTATGCCTTATATGCACTGTATGAAAGAGGTTATAATATTAATTTTAGCATCGGTAAGATATTCCCGGTATTAAATCCCAACCCTAATTCCGGATTAATGATTACGGGTGGTTTTGGATATTTACTGCATCGTATGAAGATTGATAATCAACATCGAACAGCTGCTCAAATTTCTGGTGATTATGCCCTTGGTTATGATATGTTAACAGGTGGGATATCTTTAAATCAATTTATAGGATGGTTCTATATGGGTAATAATAAGTTGCTGAATTTTTATGCTGGTTTTGAGTTCCATGAAGCATTTACCAGGAGTCTGCGCGATTGGGATTTTAGTACCATGCAAAAAGATAATAAGAGATATTTCGATTATTTTATTGGTATAAAGGTGGGTTGGATGCTTCCAATCTATCAAAGGGCACCCGATAAATTCTATTACAACTAATTGATGAAGATACTGTATAACATCTTCGTTTTTTTGTACTTAATTTCTGCAAAGATTTTTGCGATCTTTAATCCAAAAGCGCGCTTATGGATTGCTGGCAGACAGAATATTTTTCAAAAAATCAAGAATTCTGAAATAGCACATAATTCCATTATATGGATCCATTGTGCAAGTCTGGGAGAATTTGAGCAAGGTAGACCAATAATAGAAAAACTAAAAGCTACATATCCCAATCATAGTATCTTACTCACCTTCTTTTCTCCTTCAGGATTTGAAGTACGAAAAGATTATGAATTTGCTGATTATGTATATTATCTGCCATTGGATACAAAAAAGAATGCCAGACAATTCATTAGTTTGGTGCAGCCAAAACTCGTAGTGTTTATTAAGTATGAGTTTTGGTTTAATTATATTAATGAACTTTATAAACAAAAGATTCCGTTAATTTTTGCATCTGTTATTTTCAGGCCATCTCAACTATTTTTTAAACCTTGGGGTAGTTGGTTTGCCAGACAATTAAATAAGATTACATATATTTTTGTTCAAAATCAAGTATCCATAGAATTACTTGATAGTATTGATATTCACCATGCTGATATAAGTGGCGATACCCGATTTGATAGAGTAATACAATTACCCGAAGACCCTTTAGAATTTCCTATTATTGAAAAATTCAAAGGAAAAACCAAGTTGCTAATGGCTGGCAGTACATGGCTACCGGGAGAGAAGATTCTACTTACTATTCTGGAAAAATCTGCTGTTGATTTTAAATTAGTTATTGCACCTCATCTGATTAATAAAGAACATATTGAAGAGATAAGAACTCGGTTTAATAGTTATAATCCAGTGTTATACTCCGATGGATTATCGGAAAAACTGATCCGGAGTAAGGTGTTAATTATCGATAGCATTGGAATGCTTTCGCTCCTATATCAATATGCTGATATTGCATACATTGGAGGCGGATTTGGTGTTGGTATTCATAATCTACTTGAAGTATCAACATACGGCATTCCTGTAATATTTGGGCCTAATTATCAGCGCTTCCGCGAAGCTATTGATCTTAGAGATAATGGAGGCGGTTTCCCAATTGAAAACGCGGAGGAATGCCTAACTATTTTTAACCAACTAATGACAGATGCCAACCTCTATCAAAAAAGTGCCTCTGTTGCTAAGGAATATGTATATGAAAACGCAGGTGCTACTAAGCTGATAATAAACAAGGTTAAGGAGTATATTGTTGCAGGACAGTAAACTGTTTTCAACAAGTAACTTATGTCAGGTTTTTACTAATTTGATCATCTATAGTATCTAACCCCAAGTCAACACAAATTTGATTAACGGCTGATAATTTCTCAAATACAAACAGTCTGGTTATATTTGCATGAAATTAATCGAGATTACTATGAATATAACTATATCAAAAATAAAAAAAGTACCCGTCAAGACAAATACAATTTATCTTGTTAAATCAAGTTCAGATTTACAACATTTAGATTTTGATAAGCAAGAACTTGACTATATTAAAAAGCAGCTAAAGGAAAAAAAGGACATTATTGAGATAAACCGATTTAAATATCACATATATTTAATTTTTGATACTGAGAAAGGGACTCTTGCTTCTAATACTGAAGCTGTAAGAGGCTTTGGAAACAATGCATTAAAATTTATCAATAAGGCTAAGATTGAAAAAGTTGTGGTAAGTTCCATCAATTTTTCAAAGGCTCACACACTTGCGTTTCTAGAGGGAATGGTTTTGGGAAACTACCAGTTTCTGGTTTATAAAACCGGTGAAAATAAAAAGGAAAATAGCCTGAAAAACATTGATATATTTTCGGGTGATATTGATGCTAACGATATAAATGAATTCCATATACTAATAAAAGCGGTTTATCTTACCAGAGATTATGTTAATGAACCCGATTCGTTTATGACTGCTGTTCAGCTTTCAGAAGAAGCAAAATTGCTTGGCAAAGAAAGTGGTGCTAAAGTTGAGGTTTTTAATAAGAAGAAAATAGAATCTTTGAAAATGGGAGGATTGCTTGCTGTTAATCGTGGTAGTATCGATCCTCCAACCTTCACAATATTTGAATGGAAGCCAAAGAATGCTATAAACTCCAAGCCATATATATTTGTTGGTAAAGGTGTTGTGTATGATACTGGTGGACTAAGTTTAAAGCCATCTAATTCGATGGATACCATGAAATGTGATATGGCAGGTGCAGCAGCTGTAATTGGTGGAATGTATGCCATATCTAAGGCAAAACTCCCCATTTATGTTATCGGTTTAATCCCGGCAACGGATAATCGCCCCGATGGTAATGCTTATACTCCGGGAGATGTTGTTACTATGTTTGATGAGTCTACTGTTGAGGTGCTTAACACTGATGCTGAGGGTCGTATGATACTTGCTGATGCATTGAGTTATGCTAAGAAGTATGATCCGGAATTGGTAATTGATATTGCAACACTTACAGGAGCAGCATCAAGGGCAATCGGTTCTCAGGGAATGGTTGGTATGAAAGTGAAGGCTGATATTGAATTTGAAAAGCTTAAACAATCCGGTGATAATGTTCATGAACGAATTGTTGAGTTTCCTATGTGGGATGAATATGCAGATATGATTAAATCGGAAATAGCCGACAGGAAAAATATTGGTGGTGCAGATGCAGGAGCCATAACAGCTGCCAAATTTTTAGAGCATTTTACAGATTATCCCTATATTCACCTCGATATTGCAGGACCCTCATTTTTAAGCAAGGCTAGCAGTTATAGAACGATAGGTGGTACTGGCGTTGGTGTAAGACTTTTCTACGATTTTATAAAATCAAAAGTTATATAGTAAATTATTAATGACTGAATCTTCCGAAATAGATAAAAAATTAAAACATGAGTTAAATCCACAATTATGGGTTAAAAATCATGGGGATTACCTATATAATTTTGCTTATTACAGAGTTAATAATAAGGAGGTAAGTGAGGATGTCGTTCAGGAAACTTTCATAGCTGCTTTAAAAGCTCAGAAATCTTTTCGAGGTGAAAGTACTGAACTTACATGGCTACTTTCAATCTTAAAACGAAAGGTAATTGATTATTTCCGAAAAGTAAGTTCCGGTAAAGAACGAACAGTCTCCGATTATACTTTACCTTTTCAGGACGAAGGCATGTTTGAAGGTCATTGGCTAGTTAACAGGTTACCTAAAGACTGGAGTACAGATGCCGATAGTTCATTAAATCAAGAGGAGTTTCAACAGATTCTGGAAGTATGTCTATCCCTTCTTCCACCAAAGTGGCGATCGGTATTTGTGCTTAAATTTATGGAAGAATTAAATAGCGATGAAGTTTGTAAGGAAGCTGGGTGTACACCGTCTAATTTTTGGGTAATTATACACCGTGCAAGGCTTAAATTACGTGAATGCATTGAAAATAAGTGGCTTTAATGAAGGATTTGAAAAAAATAGTGGGTAAGGGAATTACATTGGTAATGTTAAATTGCGATAAAGCCACTTTCCTATTGACCAAAAAAGAGATTGGTAATATAACTTTTATTGAGGTTCTAAAACTCAAAATACACCTGTTATCTTGTAAATATTGCCGTCGTTTTGCACAACAATCAACTTTCATAACAAAACAAATATACTCCTTAAGCATTATTGATCCCAATAATCTAAAATTGAAACTAACTGATGAACAAAAAATATGCATGCAGCATAATATTGATAATCAGCTTAGTAAAAAATAGTTCAGGTTTAGTTTCTCGAATTTGTAAGGTTATTTATTTGGTTACGACAAAGTAATCAAACAATAATCAATAATAACTAAACAAATTAAAATTTAAAATCATGACTAAAAGAATTAAAAATTTAAGTGTATTAGCAGTAGCTGTACTTGCGGGATTATTAGTAAGCTTTTCTTCTGTTGACGTAGTAGCTAATCAAATATTAGGTAATAGCAATGATGCTGTTGTGTCAGTAATTGAAAATTCAGCATTAGTTGTATTTGCGGTTAACGAAATTGACGGGGATGGTAAATGTGGTGAAGGCAAATGTGGTGAAGGCAAATGCGGAACTGCTACCAAAGAAGCTAAAAAAGAAGTTAAAGTTGAAAAGAAAGAAGGAAATGTAACTACTGAGAAGAAAGAAGGAACTGTTACCATGGAAAAAAAAGATGGTAAAGTAACAACAACTGAAGAAGGTAAATGCGGAGAAGGTAAATGTGGCGGTGCAGAAAAAAAAGAAGGCAAAGCTGAGAAAAAGGAAACAAAAACAGAAACTAAAGAAGGTAAATGTGGAACTGGCAAATGCGGTGTAGCATAATCCAGTTTCTCAACTAAAACTACGAAGGCTATGAAATGCAAAATGATAGGTATTTGTGATACACTTTCAGATCGATTAAGTTCTCTTAAAGAGTTACCACTATTGGCAATAAGGCTAGTACTCGCTTATGGTTTCTGGAATCCGGGAATTATGAAATGGCAAAATATCGATGGTATTGCTGAATGGTTTGAAGGAATGGGAATGCCATTCCCTACACTCAATGCATACCTATCTGCATCCACAGAAGTTGCTGGAGCTGTATTACTAATACTTGGGTTTGCTGTAAGAGTGATTAGTATCCCACTCATGGTGATAATGGTTGTGGCTATTGTAACTGTACACTTTGGAAATGGTTTCGAAGCTGGCGACAACGGTTTTGAGATACCTCTTTATTATTTAATCATGCTGTTTACACTATTTGTATACGGTGGAGGAAAATATAGTGTGGATGGATTGTTGCGAAAGTATGCCGCTTAAAACAAATCATAAATAGATTTAGGAAAAGCACTTCATTTGAGGTGCTTTTTTTTTATTTTTGATAAGTCGTATTGCAACTAATTTGATAAGATTATTATCTTATACATGATGAGAAAAATATTAGTATTCATATTTGTGATGTCAACTATACTGAACGCTTCTTCCCAAACCTATACAAATAAAGGTAGGTTGGAGCAGCTTTCGGGTAAGTATTATGAAAAATCATATGAAAATAAACTTACGGTTATTGAATACGCAAAAAAATACAATATCCCAATCCGCTATGAAACTGACAGTACTTTGGTTGAGTTAATGTATATTGACCAAAGGGGTAATCCACAATATTATACAATTCATAATGAAAACGCAGCCAAAACTATATCAACAGAAAAAGTATATTCCGGGGGTGGAGCTGGATTGAGTCTTGATGGCTCGGGAGTAACTGTAGGGGAGTGGGATGGTGGAAGTGCAAGAACATCACACCAAGAGTTTGATACTAGGGCTACAGTTATGGATGGTGCATCTGTTCATTGGCATTCAACACATGTTGCGGGAACAATTATGGCATCTGGCATTGTGACTGCTGCAAAGGGAATGGCTTTTGAAGCTAGTTTAATATCATATGACTGGGACTATGATGCAAGTGAAATGGCATCGGAAGCCGCTGACGGGTTATTGTTGAGCAACCATTCATATGGGTATTTAAGAGGATGGCAAGGAACAACAAAATGGTGGGGCGATACAACAATAAGCAAAGTTGAAGATTATCTGTTTGGTTTTTATGATGAAAATACCCAAGATTGGGATGAAGTTGCATACAATGCTCCCAATTATTTAATTGTTAAATCATCAGGTAATGACAGAGGTGAGGGGCCAGCGGGTGGTACATACCCACAGGATGGCCCATATGATTGTATCAGCCAACAAGGAGTAGCAAAAAACATATTAACAGTTGGAGCTGTTAATGATATAGTTGGTGGGTATACCCAACCTTCAGATGTTGTTATGAGTTCATTTAGTTCATGGGGTCCTGCCGATGATGGAAGAATAAAACCCGATATTGTTGCCAATGGGATTGGATTATACTCGGCGTTTAGTTCCTTCGATACTGCATACTGTTCTTCAGATGGTACATCAATGTCCACTCCCTCAACCTGTGGATCCATCGCATTACTTGTCCAACATTATGAAAATGTTGTTGGTTCTGGTAACAAAATGAGGGCAGCTACTGCCAAAGCATTAGTAATACACACAGCTGATGAAGCTGGAACATCTACTGGCCCTGATTATGAATTTGGATGGGGATTAATGAATACTCAATCTGCTGCTGCAAAAATTACTGAAGATCAAACAACAGATGTAATA
>CALDOI010000120.1 GCA_937912115.1 uncultured Bacteroidota bacterium
ATCACGGATGGTTTAATTTACACAGCCTCCCCGAAATTAAAAAAGTAAATATCACTACTGAACGAAACCCGGGACACCCATACGAAGGGGATATAAACGAAGGTGCTAAAAAACATATTTATGAAGTATCCAGTAGATGGCTTGCACCCAATGGCGATGTTTCAAAAGGAATAGATGGTTACCGTTTGGATGTTGCCGACCACATAGGGTTAGGTTTTTGGCGCGATTACAGGAAGTTTATTAAATCGGTTAACCCGGATGCTTTCCTGATAGGTGAAATATGGTGGGAAGCATGGCCCGACAAGTTGATGGATCCAACACCCTATATGCAAGGTGATATTTTTGATGCCGTAATGTTCTACCATATTTATAAACCGGCAAGATACTTTTTTGCAGATACAGATATGAAACTTGATGCTTCTCAACTAAAAGATACATTGCAGAAGTTATGGGGAAATTTGGACAAACCAATGCAATATTCGATGATGAATACTGCAGCCACACACGACTCCCCTCGCCTACTATCGTCATTTGAAAACAAAGGATTGTATAAGGTTTGGGCAAAACCAAATGATGATTCAACGTATATAAGTGGCAAACCCTCCAAGGAAACATACAACAGGGTAACGCTCTACTTAATGCATCAGTTTACTATACCGGGATCACCACAAATATGGAACGGCGATGAAATGGGAATGTGGGGTGCCGATGATCCCGACTGCCGGAAACCACTCTGGTGGAGTGAACTGGAATTTGAAGATGAATATAGAAATAACTTTCAAAAAAAAGAAAAAACATTCGACAAAGTTGCATTCAATAAAAAGCATTTCGATTTCTACAAAAAGCTTATTGCCATCAGAAAAGATAATCCTGTACTGGCAACAGGTGATATCGAATTTGTTCTTGCTGAAGGAAATAAACTTATATACAAGAGGTTTGATAATAATGATGAAATACTGGTTATATTTAATCTTGAAAAGGAATCTCAGGCATTTGAAATCCCCTGGAATAATTACACTAATTTAATGGATCGCTCCACTGTTGTTGGCATGATTACTCTTGATCCGATGTCGGGAGTGATACTAAAAAGATAGCAGGACATAATAGTACGAATCTTTCGCGTATCTAAAATATACAATTAAATCCATCGTGTTAGCAACCCGGATTATTGGTAACTATCAATAATGAAGCATCAGATGATCTATAATTTCTATGTTAATCGGTATTGAGTACGCGGAAAATCCGCACAAGAGTAATAGGTAGATACATCCTCGTCGCAGACGAGGACGAATTAAGGGTATGGAGTTTTTGATTGCCGAGAAAAATAAGCTTATGTATAGAAGGTATAACAATAAGGATGAAATTTTAGTTGGGTTTAACCTTGAAGAAAATCCTGAGACATTTGAATTACCTGCAGGGTTTGATTACCTGGATTTATTTAATAATAAAACTTACAATAATGCGGTTACACTTAAACCGGCAACAGGTGTAATACTAAAACGGTTGGATTAACAGGATTATAAATCCTTTTCCCTTTAGTTCGGGATTTGGAAATCCCGAACAGCAGAGGATCATAAAAAAAACCGCTCCCAAAGGAAGCGGTTTTTTTATTTTAATTACTAATAGATAATTAATTAGTAGTAGGTTATTAAGTTACTACATAGGTGTAACCGTGTAATTCATGCCAACAATATCAACTTTAATCAAATACACACCTGTTGTAGTTGGTGGAGGAATTGATGTCGGATCAGGATCACCTTCTGTTTCTCTGTAAATTAGTACCCCACCTTCAAAAACAGCATCTGGTACCGAGCCATACATTGGAGCCCATGCTCCCTGATTAACAAGAAATTTAAATCCTTCTGTCGCATCAGAGCTTAGTGTTGTTTCAAGTTCAAATTTACCTGGAGCAACCTTTGTCATTGGAATAGCTAAACTGTTATCCCAACCTGCCTCACTAGCGTCACCAATAACATGCATGGTTTGGGCAATATCTGCAACTTCTACATTATAAACTTCGTTTACAAGGTCGAAAGTTATTAGGTAATCACCTAGTTCAGGAGGTGCTGGTAAAGCAGCAGGGTCAGGCACATCTTCAGTTGGACGATATACAAGTGGTCCGGTTTCCCATGTTGCACTTTCATCGGTACCCCATTGTGGAGCCCATTGCCCTGGAATTTCAAGAGCTTTATAGTATGGGTCATCTGGTGAGAGAGTTGCAACAATTTTGTATACCTCATTTAAAGCATCGTATGAGAACTGAAGACTAGTATCAGCATTATTCCATCCAATTGTTGTAGCGCCTCCTAATAAATACAATGGTGGAACAACAAAAGTAGTTGGATATGGTGTTACTGAAAATGGGGCAACTTCAGTAAACGCATCAATAAAATTTGATACATCATTGGCATTAACATTTGATTTAATCCTAAAACCTACAGAAACAACTGTATCTTCCGGAAATTCAGTGCCAATTTCAGCTACTATTGCTTTATTTAAAGCTTTTTGCGTAATAGTTGTAGTTAGCTCTGAAAGAGTAAATAATTCAACTGGTTCACCCCATTCTGATCCACCCAATGTATTTGTTGGAAATAATAATTGTACCGTATACAACGGAAATGGTAAATCAGCAAGTGGATAAACAACTTTAGTCCATTCAAGACTAGTTAGCACCATATCAGCAGAATCTCTAACCAACACAAATGTTGTATCAGATGGTGGCGAAAGTACCCATGCTGGATTTACAGTCGCAGCCATATTCAATACGGGCTCTTTATCGTCTTTTTTACAGCCGCTAAAAACAATGGCGACCACAAAAAAGATCATCAATATATTTATAATTTTTTTCATATCTTTTCTTATTTAAA
>CALDOI010000121.1 GCA_937912115.1 uncultured Bacteroidota bacterium
AATTACCATCACCCAATGTTGTCCATAATTGTGATGTACTATTTTCCACAGTTCCGTGCCCAAAGAAAGGAAAGTCAATACAAACATTCGTATCGGAGCCAGCATTGGCAATAGGAGGCAATAATTCTCCATTTAAACTAAATGATGCTATTCGTGTTGCCCAAGCGGATTGGATATATTCCTGAGTAAACCAAAAAGTAGTATCATCAACAGGATCAACCGACATATATGAGTAATCGCCCCATCTGGCACTACCTGTTTGTGAGCCGCTGCCACCAATAATAGTAACTTCTTCCACATCCATTTCACCCAATGGTGTTGATTCTGAACGACCGGTATATCTGATTGAAGGAAACAAATCTTCGCCTGTAACAGAGTATCCTAGAGCAATGTCTCCATTACTATTCATTGCTAACGAGGCCATCCATCTACTTAAACCATCTTCAGGTGCATATGTTCCTTCCTGATATAAATACCATTGGGTTTGTCCATCATCTTTTCT
Source organism: uncultured Bacteroidota bacterium (assembly GCA_937912115.1). Taxonomy (GTDB): domain Bacteria; phylum Bacteroidota; class Bacteroidia; order Bacteroidales; family F082. The sequence goes on from CALDOI010000121.1 coordinate 503, forward strand.
TATTTCATACCATCGCACACCTGCTCTATCACCAAGCTTAACTGTATGATTAATCGTCATTGTCTCATAGTTACCAAAGTTTCTATATTTTAAAGGGTACATTGAATATTTCGACAATGGATCAAGCTTTTGACTAGTATTTGGCTGAGGAAGTTGTTCACGCACACCGGGATCAAAAAAGTCGAATGGAGTTACTACTAGGTCATCCCATAAGGTAAAGCTTGAGCTTGCTGGGTCATTCCAGTCCACTTCAAAATTAAACACTTCCAATGATTGGGGGATTCCATATTTATTAAGGTTTACAACCCAATTGGGTGATCCTGTGGGAGGTAGAGTTATCCCATCAAAATCGGATGTATTGGTTCCATATAAATTTGGGTAAGGCCCAAATTCAACTACACGGGCATTGGGGCTTCCAACCAACATCGAATCTTTTTCAAATGCGGCTATCATTGACCCTGCATATCCATTGTCAAACATATTATAGGTAGCATAGTAACCATCAGACCAACTACTAAATTTCGGGTAATCGTTAAAAATACTGTATTGAAAAGCATATCGATAATAGGCTCCCAACGGATCGGGCGTTTCACTTATTGCAATTAGTTCCCAATAAGTGCCATCACTTGTATTAACAGCAAACTGAGTGGCTATCCAGCGATCCTCTATTTCGTCATAAATCACAATTGGATCTCCATCATTGGTTCCTGTCCATGACCCGATGAACCCACTCCATAGAGTGCTATTATCAACCGGCCCATAGAGTAAATTACCTTCTTTATCCCAAATTGCAAACGAAACATTTACCATTTGAAAATAATGATTTGGGCCTACATCGCCATCTGTATCTGGTGGTGTTAATTGAGTAATTCTTCCAACTCCGGCAAAATTTTGTATCGGGCCATTAACACTCCTGTTACCCATAGTTTTCTGCTGTGC
>CALDOI010000122.1 GCA_937912115.1 uncultured Bacteroidota bacterium
TTACTTTATATCCTCGTACAATTATAAACACCAATTTTTTGTTATCTGACCCTGTCCCTAACAGGAAGCTTTCTGTAGGCGTACAGGCAACTATCTCCAGCAAAGTTTACGGATTATCACCAACAATTATATATCAATCTAAAAAGGAAACCTCTATTTCATTTTCTTATGATATAGTTAACAAAAGTTATTCATTTGGTGTGTTTTTTCCTTTGAGATTTAAGCAGCGTTAGTTATTAATCCTTTATATTCCCAATTCTATTATCTTTTATTATTTTAATATTTCATCTTTTAACCTGGCTAATCTTAAACCACATTAGCAAAATTAATGTTCAGCAATAAAAGGCAAGGATATATAAACAGTGTCAGGGCTAACGCACGGCCTTCCTGGTTTCCACTGTCCTTGCCTTTTATTACTTCACTTATTTTTTGTATGCTAAGTGGTTTAAGATTATTTGTGCTTTCTTAATAGGGTAGGGTTGTATTTTCTTTACCAATAGGGAGTCCTATCCCGATTCTGTGATACATAAACTCGTTTCACTGAATGATTAATTAGGAAAAGTTCCACCTCCCCATATAATATTTACGTTTTTAATTGCTTTTACTCAAAATAAATTCAGAGATTAATTTCATTTTGATTGAAATCACCATAGAAGGTCCTAAACAGTTTATAACTATGAGACTGTTTTATATTTACCTTGTATCTTGCGCATATCTCGCTGTATAAGATCATCTACGACTCTTGCATACTTCTTGGTCATATTTATACTAGAGTGTCCTAGCATCTTCGAAACGACCTCAATTGAAATATGATTAGCAAGGGTAACTGTTGTTGCAAATGTATGTCGAGCGGTATGTGTGCTTAGATTTTTCTTTATACCACAAATATCTGCTATCTCTTTCAAATACGCATTCATCTTTTGATTTGTCATAACAGGTAATAAGAATCCTGTCTTTATACAAGTTGGATGGTTTTCATATTTATTAATAATATCAATTGCTGGTTCAAGCAGGGGAATATGACTCCAGTTTTTTGTTTTTTGCCTGCGCTTTTTCACCCATAATGTTCCATTCTTTTCTTCAATATGATTTTTTGTAAGGTTTTTAACATCAATAAAAGCAAGACCGGTAAAACAAGCAAACACATAAACATCTCTTACCAGTTGTAGCCTTTCAATATCAATTTGTTTATTCATTACGTTGTTTAGTTCATCCTCTGTTAGAAATGCCATATCAACATCCTTTATGTGGAATTTGATATTTGAAAAAGGATCTTTCTTAATCCAGTAATTTGCCAGTGCAATTTTGATGATTTTTTTGAAGTTTTTCAAATATTTAGTCGCGGTATTATGATTACATTTCCTATCGACTTTAAGATAATACTCAAAGTCCTGGATAAATCTTGGTGTTACCTCAGAAAGTACAACATCCCTTTTGCCATAAGTATTATAAATAAAATACTCAACATGTTTATAGCATGTCTCATAACGCTTGTAGGTTCCTGGAGCAAAATCGATATTTATGAGTTTTTTGCATCTGTCGTTATGCTCTTTAAATATGCCAAGTATAGTTTTTTTATCATCATCACTAATATCTTGATATTTATTTTTAATAGAAATAGCAGTTACTTTCTTACCTTGCTGCTCTAATTCCATCTTATGCCCATAAATTTTACTTCTTGAAAATTCCAATGAACTATTGATTTTTTTAGCTTCTTTTGTAATACCTTTAGCAATCCCTGTGTTAGGTTTCCAATTCTTTTCAAGTACATAAAGGTGCAAAGAAAATTCAGCTCTACTACTTCCAACTGTTATTCTTGCGTAAATAGGATATGTATCATCCTTAAGCTGTCTACTTTTCCTAAGATAGAAAAGTACATTAAATGTTGCTCTTTCCATGACTAAACTTTAAGTTACAAAATTATATTAACTTGTAAAATAAGAGCTATGCAAATCACTGCAAATCAGAACATAATCACCATTCAGGTGTGCATTTAGGTGTGCATTTTATGTTAAACCTTTGTTCACCTAATTGGACACCAGAACTATTCCTTTTTTTGCTTTATTTAATATAGTGGAAAAAATAAAACCACCGTAAAATCAGTGCTTTACGGTGGTTTGCTTCATTTTGAAGTTGTGAAAAGTGGAGCTGGAGGGATTCGAACCCTCGTCCAAACAAGGAACCGATAAGCTTTCTTCATGCTTATTTTGTTATTGGTTTTCGAATAATAAAAGGAAACAAACACCCAAGTTACTACCTTAGTTTCTTTATTTCATCCTTACCCCGAAACATGGTTAGGACTAACTCAAAATTGCGTGCGACTCGTGATCAGGCCGGAATTGAGTATCTCCACCTGCGAACCGTCTTGTCCTGGTTCCTAGAACCTGGATAAAGCTAATCTACTAAACTTCGATTAAGCTGCAAGAGCAAAATTATTTTCGCCAATTAGAATTGTTGTGACTAGGTTTAACGAGCAATATCACGTAGCTCGACATGCTTACTTACCCTTTCAACTTGCTGTCAAAACCGGTCAGCCCCAGATATCAAAGAACTTCCATAAATAGAAAATGGATTGCAAAAGTACTGAATTAACAGTTATAATTTGAAATTATTATTTAAACAAAAGATATGTTTATTTTGATCATGAAAATTATAACATCAAAGGCTTAACATAAAGATTAACATCATCTATTGTGATCACATCATTGCAAAGTATTATCATTCGTTCCACAACATTATGCAATTCACGTACATTACCCGACCAATTATACTTCTGTAATTCAGTTAAGGCATCTTCTGTAATTGAAAATGGCAGCCGTCCTTGGGAAGCTGATATATCGGATATAAATCGTTTTACTAAAACAGGAATATCATCTTTTCGGTTTCTTAACGGAGCTACTTCAATTATTATTACGCTTAGCCTGTGATAAAGATCTTCACGAAAATTACCCTTCTCAATTTCATTCCTAAGGTTTTTATTTGTTGCAGCAATTATTCTAACATCAACATTAATGTCTTTTTCTCCTCCTACTCTTACAATCTTATTTTCCTGAAGTGCCCTTAAAACTTTTGCCTGAGCACTTAAACTCATATCACCAATCTCATCTAAAAAAAGTGTTCCCCCATGAGCCAGCTCGAAATCTCCCTTTCGTTGTTTAATTGCTGATGTAAATGAACCCTTTTCATGACCAAAAAGCTGACTCTCAATAAGCTCAGTAGGTATTGCTGCACAGTTTACTTCAATAAACGGCGATTTACCTCTGGTGCTTTGTTCATGAATTTGACGGGCTACCAATTCTTTACCAGATCCATTTTCGCCCGTAATTAAAACTCGTGCAGTTGTTGGAGCAACCTTAGTTATCATTTCTCGAAGAGAGATAATAAAGTCCGACTCACCAACTATTTCATATTTATAACTTACCTCTTTTTTTAATTGGTTAGTTTGTGTTACCAACACTTTTTTGTCAACGGCATTTCTAACTGCTACAAGCAAACGATTTAAGTCTGGTGGCTTTACAATGAAATCATAGGCTCCTTTTTTTATGGCCTCTACTGCAGTATCAATTGTTCCGTGACCTGATATCATAATTATGGGTACATCGCTGAAATTCATGATTTTATCAAGAACTTCCATTCCGTCCATTTCTGGCATTTTTATATCAAGCAGTATGGCGTCATAAATATTATCTTTTGCTAAATCAACAGCATCAATACCATTACTTGCTATATCAACATCGTGCTTCTCAAATTCCAGAATATCTTTTAATGTACGTCTTATGCTACTTTCGTCGTCAACAACTAGTATTTTTGCCATGAAGTTATAATTTATTACACAATCTATAAGCTACAAAAATAAAACTAATGCTGTAGTTGGGTACGATTATTGTAAATATTATCATAATACTCGGTAGCTTAATTGTTAAGTTTGCCAACCTAATTTTTTCTCTATCGTAATGAAAAGTATAACATATCCAGCAGTATTGATTTTATTTGTTCTTTTAACAACACCGTTAGTTCAATTTGCTCAGTCGGTTTTTTTGCAGAATAATGAAACACTAAATAATGAACAGTTTGCATATCCATGGGCTGGAGGTATGGATGCAATTCAATACTGTGAAATAGACTTAAATATTGACGGGATTTTTGATTTGATTGCTTTCGATCGTAGGGGAAATAGGAGTATATGCTTTATCAATAATGGAACTCCCAATACAATTGATTATGAATATGCTCCACAGTATTCACAGTTTATTCCTGCATTTTCAGATTGGGTGATTTTTAAGGATTATAATATGGATGGGAAGAATGATATTTTTACTTATTCGCCCGGTTATGCCAGTATGATGGTTTATAAAAATGTATCTGATAATTCCCTAAAATTTGAACGTGTTGTATATCCTTACTTAAAAACATTATTACCAGGTGGGTATGTGAACCTATTTGTTACGAATGCTGATTATCCTGGAATTGCTGATGTTGATAACGATGGAGATTTAGATATTCTAACATTCGGCGTATTGGGATCGTTTATTGACATGCATAAAAATATGTCGATGGAAAAATACGGCATTCCTGATTCACTTGATTATGAGCATTATACTTATTGTTGGGGGTGGGTTGCTGAAAACGATGAATCAAATCAGCTATTTTATGATACTTGTTTTGCAAGTGGTTCATTTGCACCTATATCAGAACGAAAAGTAAGGCATACAGGATCCACACTTCTATTACATGACTTTGATGATAATGGTCAGGTAGATTTGCTTTTAGGTGATGTTGACTACCCTAAACTGTTTGCACTATATAATACCGGGTCATCTGATAATGCTTTTATTACAAGTGCTGATACACTTTTTCCTAGCAGTACCTATGCTGTATCGTTATATTCTATGCCAGGTGCTTCATACATTGATGTTAATAATGATAATATAAAGGATTTAATTGTTTCACCTTTCGACCCTGGTATTGTGACTTCAAGAAATAAAATTAGCAGTTGGCTTTATATTAATAGTGGTGCTAATAATCTTCCAAATTTTGAATATCCTGATATGAGTTTCCTTCAAAAGGATATGATTGATGTTGGATCAGGTGCCTATCCGGTTGTTTTTGATTGGGATGGAGACGGTTTAAAAGATTTATTTGTGGGTAATTATGGATATTACATATCTTCATATTATATTAATTACACTCTTCATTCCAATTTCCAATCAAAGATTGCATATTTCAAAAATGTGGGAACATCCGAGAAACCAATATTTCAACTTTGGGAAAATGATTTTGCAGGATTGGGTTCATTGAATAAACTAGGATTAATACCAACTTTTGATGATATTGACGGAGACGGGAATACTGATTTACTGGTTGGTGATAGCGAGGGTAGTATTATCTATGTTAAATATTTGCAAAATGATGTATTTGAGGTTGTAAGTGAGAATTATCTAAATATTGATATTGGTGAGTTTAGTGCCCCACAGTTGTTTGATATTAATAAGGATGGATTAAAGGATTTGTTAATTGGTGAGAAAGGTGGAAATATTAATTATTATCAAAATCAGGGAATAGTTGGGGCATCAGATTTTGTTTATGTAACAGATAGTCTCGGTAAGGTGAATGTAACAGATTATTCACTTTCGTGGGATGGATTTAGTACACCTTCTTTTTTTAGGGATAATGATGGAAACACAGGATTGGTAGTAGGATCGGAGCAGGGCAAAATTTTCTACTTCAAGGCAATTGATAATAATCTTAATGGAAAATTTATTGAGTCAGATCAATTAAATCAATTGCTCGATACTACAAATGTAGATTTCGACCGGGGAATGAGAACCGGAGCCTCGATAGTTGACTATTATTCAGATGGTAAACTTGAAATGATTATTGGTAATTATTCTGGAGGACTTGAATATTTTAATGGAGATGCTGATGTAAATTCAAATATTATAAGCCATAAAGATAAAGATAAACTTAATATTTATCCAAATCCGGCAACAAATGAAGTTACAATTAACCTTCCTTATTTGTCAGATTATGTGATTGTTTCAATATACAATACTAGTGGAATAATATGTTACTATAAGGTGTATAATCACCAAGCAAATAATCTAAATATAGATTTATCTGATATTGAAAATGGAGTATATATTGTAGTAACTAAATTTGATAACAATATTTATACAAGCAGATTGATTATTCTTAAATAGTAATTATCCGCGTTTTCAATTCATCGATATATCTTAAATTTTTGAATATGATTTTTTAAGCAGTTTCATAGCCATTTAGTTATAAACGGGAAACCAAAACTATTCCAAGCTTACTTTTAACCCTAATATTCATCCCAACTCTTTACAATTAAATCATCAAGTTTATAGTTAGTTATGGCATAAATAAAAGCACTTGCCAATCGGGCATTTGTTATCAGTGGAACATTGAAATCAACTGCAGCTCTACGGATGGTATAATCGTTGTATAGCTCTTTCTGACTGAGGTCTTTTGGAATATTAATTACAAGATCAACTTTTTTGTTTTTAATAAGATCGTAAGCATTTGGCTCTTTTTTTAGATCTGGCCAATGAACTATCGACGAACTAATTCCATTTTTTTTAAAGAAATCGTGAGTTCCTTTAGTTGTGAAAAGTTTATAGCCGTGGGCAATTAATAATCTGCCGCTTTCCAGCAGTTCGGTTTTCGACCGCATGGGACCTGATGAAATGAGTACATTTTTCTTTGGAATCCTATAGCCAACTGATAGCATGGCTTTAAGTATGGCTTCATAGTAATCATCACCAATACAACCAACTTCACCAGTGGAAGCCATATCAACTCCTAGTACAGGGTCGGCCTTGCTCAATCTGGAAAATGAAAATTGCGAGGCTTTAACACCAATATAGTCGATATCAAAAAGTGATTTGTTTGGTTTCACAACTTTTTGTCCAAGCATTATTCTTGTTGCATAATCGATAAAATTAGTTTTAAGAACTTTTGAAACAAAGGGTAAACTTCGCGAAGCCCTTAAGTTACATTCTATAACTTTTATATCGTTATCCTTTGCCAGAAACTGGATATTAAACGGACCACTTATTTGGAGTTCAACAGCTATTTTGCGCGAGATTTTTTTGATTCTTCTTATGGTCTCAACATAAACCTTTTGTGGCGGAAACATTATGGTAGCATCGCCCGAATGAACCCCTGCAAATTCGATGTGCTCACTGATGGCGTAAACAATTATTTCACCTTTATCTGCAACAGCATCCATTTCTATTTCTTTTGCGTCTTCCAAAAATTTAGATACCACAACAGGATATTGTTTGCTTACCTGTGTTGCCAGATTTAAGAAATGCTCCAATTCATCTTTGTTGGAAACAATGTTCATAGCTGCTCCCGAAAGCACGTATGATGGACGGATAAGAACAGGGAAACCTACATTTTCAGTGAAATCAAAAATATCACCTATACTGCTTAACTCCTTCCATAGAGGTTGATCGACACTCAGGCTATCCAGCATTTCCGAAAATTTATGACGGTTCTCAGCTCTATCGATGAATGTTGGATGTGTTCCAAGTATATTGATATTTTGGTTATGTAAACGCATTGCCAGGTTGTTCGGAATTTGTCCGCCTGTTGATACAATTACTCCCAGTGGCTTTTCCAAATCAAGAATGTCGAGTGTGCGTTCCAGACTTAATTCTTCAAAATACAATCTATCGCTAATGTCATAATCTGTGCTAACAGTTTCCGGATTGTAATTTATCATCACCGATCGGTAACCAAGTTTCTTAACAGTTTGAAGTGCGTTTACACACGACCAGTCGAATTCAACACTACTGCCAATACGATAGGCACCTGATCCAAGAACAATTACCGATTTGTAGTCGTTAAGATATTCAATATCATTTTCATCACCATGGTAGGTTAAGTACAGGTAATTTGTTTGTGCAGGATGTTCGGCAGCCAGTGTGTCGATTTGTTTTACCGATGGAATAATGCCTAATGCTTTACGATGGGTTCTCACCTGGAGTATTTCTTTATCGGTACTACCTATTTGTTTATCCTTGAACATTATTCTTGCAATCTGAAAATCGGAGAACCCATTTTTTTTGCTTCTTAGAAGGAGCTCATTGGGTAGTTCGTTTAACGAATCAAAAGTTGTTAATTCGTCTTCATTATCCATTATATTGGATAATTTTTCAAGGAACCACCTGTCGATTTTTGTTTGCTCAAATATTTCCTCAACAGTCCATCCTTCTCTAAATGCCTGGGCAATTGCAAATATTCGTGTATCGGTAGGGTTCGCTAAAGTATCTTCAATGTTCTCGTCCGGGATTTCCTTGTTACCTGAAAAACCGTGCATTCCAAGGCCAACCATTCGTAATCCTTTTTGTATTGCTTCTTCAAAACTTCTGCCAATGGCCATAATCTCTCCAACACTTTTCATGCTGGATCCAATTTCTTTTGAAACCCCGAGAAATTTATTTAAATCCCATCGTGGTATTTTTACAACCATATAATCTAATGCAGGTTCGAAGAAAGCTGTGGTTGTTTTTGTTATGCTATTTTTCAGCTCATGTAAGCCATATCCCAGACCTAGTTTTGCAGCCACAAATGCAAGAGGGTAGCCGGTTGCTTTGGATGCAAGAGCACTTGATCGTGATAAGCGGGCGTTAACCTCAATAACCCGGTAATCTTCCGAACCGGGATCCAGTGCGTATTGCACATTACACTCACCAACAATTCCGACTGATTTGACAATCTCAATTGAAATTTTGCGCAGTTTATGATATTCATTATTGGTTAAGGTTTGTGATGGTGCAACAACAATACTTTCGCCGGTATGTATTCCAAGTGGATCGAAGTTTTCCATATTACACACAGTGATACAATTATCGTATTTATCACGAACAACTTCATACTCAACTTCCTTCCAGCCTTTTAATGATTCTTCTACTAATATTTGATTTGAGAATGAGAATGCTTTTGTTGCTAATTGAATAAGTTCATCACGGTTAGCGCAAAATCCACTTCCCTGACCTCCAAGGGTATATGCTGCCCTAATAATAATGGGAAATCCTATTTTATCTGATGCATCAAGTGCATCTTCAATGGAGGTTACTGCTATTGAGTTAGGAGTTTTTACATTTATTGATTTAAGTTTGTCTGAGAATTTTTCGCGGTCTTCGGTCTCCATAATAGCTTCTACAGGAGTACCAAGGACTTCAATTTTATATTTTGAAAAGACACCTGTTTTAAAAAGTTCAACTCCACAGTTTAAGGCAGTTTGTCCACCGAAGGCAAGAAGTATCCCATCAGGTTTTTCTTTTTGGATAATTTTTTCAACAAAATATGCATTAACTGGCAGGAAGTAAATCTTGTCGGCGATACCTTCAGAAGTTTGAACCGTTGCAATGTTGGGGTTTATTAATACAGTTGAAATTCCTTCTTCTTTAAGTGCTTTAAGAGCTTGAGAACCGCTGTAATCGAATTCGCCGGCTTCGCCTATTTTTAAGGCACCTGAGCCGAGGATTAGGACTTTTTTAATGTTGGTTGTTGTCATAGTTGTTTAGATTTTATAGAGTTGCCAGGTGTTGATGTGGGGATAAAAGGTAATAATGGTATGGGTATAGGGGTATAAGGGATGAGATTGATATGTAATTTGTTAGTTTCATGTTACTTCTTTTTGTTTTGCTTTTTTTGTCATTTGATATAATTGATATACCCTATACCCTTATACCTTTTTTATACTTCTTGATTGCACTAATAAAATCCCCAAAAAGAAACGCAGTGTCAGTAGGCCCACTTGATGCTTCTGGATGGAATTGTGTTGTGAAAATTGGTTTTGAAACGTGCTTCAACCCTTCATTACTGCCATCATTCAGATTTTGAAAGTAGATTTTCCAACCATCCGGAATACTTTCATTATCAACTGCAAACCCATGGTTTTGTGACGTTAAATATGCTTTATTTGTTCCAACTTCAAGAACGGGTTGGTTATGACTTCGATGTCCAAATTTTAATTTGTAAGTTTTTGCTCCGGCGGCCAAAGCTACTAACTGATGACCCAGACAAATTCCAAAAATTGGTTTGTCCTGCTCAAGTGATTTCTTTAAGTTTTGGATAGTTGTTGTACAGAATTCAGGATCACCTGGCCCGTTTGAAATAAAAAGTCCATCATAATCTTCCTTACTGTAATCATAATCCCAAGGAATGCGAATTATGGTTGTGTTAAAACGGAGTAAATATCTGATTATATTGTTTTTAACGCCGCAATCGATTACTAGTATTCTAGTATTACCAACTCCATAGATTATTCTTTCTTTATTACAAACTATGTCAACAAGATTTGTTTTGTTTGGATCGAAAAAGGGGATATCATCGTCAAATACAATTTTAGCCAGCATTGAACCTTTATCGCGAATTAGTTTGGTAAGTTTACGGGTATCAATACCAAACAGACCGGGAATTTTTTCCTCTTGAAGCCAATCGCCCAGACTACCGGAAGCATTCCAATGATTGTATTTGCTTGAATAATCTGATATTATTAGAGCACTAACATGAATTTTTTCCGACTCGAAATTTTGTAGCATTCCATCTTCCAACTTTTTATCCGGGACACCGTAATTTCCGATTGATGGATAGGTAAGTACCAGAATCTGTCCTTTATATGATGGGTCTGTTAAACTTTCAGGGTAACCGGTCATTGCTGTGTTAAATACAAGCTCTCCTGCAGTGGGTGATTCATATCCAAACGAATACCCTATGAATATGGTTCCATCTTCGAGAATAAGTTTGGCGTTAGAGTAATTGTTCATACTAAGTAATTAAAAGTTTGGCATAAAAAAAGACGGATAAACCGTCTGGTATAATATAAAAAAGAAGAGTTTAACACCGGGATGGTGTGTGCAGAATCGTAGTTTAATCTGACAAGTTTAATTATAGTCATATTAAAAAGCAAAAATAGCTTTAGTTATTTTATGAAAGTGTTTAATGAGTTTTCAATTGCTAACAAGGTATTAACAATGGGTTATGGATGTTATCACTTTATTCCTATTTGTCCTATACTAGGGAAGGATTGGCTAATGGAGAATAAAAAAGCCCCCCAACTATGTTGAGAGGCTAATAATAATTTGAGATTTGTTTCCTTATGCAAGCTTATGCTTAGCAACAAAATCATTTAGTATACCTTCTAAGCTTGGCTGACCAATTTCCTGTAGGTCATAATAAACTCTTGTAGAAGGTTTTTTAATATTAACAATACGTTGAAGATCAATAGGTGTACCAATAATTACTGAATCACAATCGGTATTGTTTATTGATGTTTCAAGATCTTTAAGTTGCTGGTCACTGTATCCCATTGCTGGCATTAATGTACCAATGTTTGGATATATCTTAAATGTTTCGGCTAATTTACCAACTACGTAAGGACGTGGATCTACAATTTCAGCAGCACCATATTTAAGTGCAGCAACAGTACCGGCACCTAATTTCATTTCGCCATGGGTAAGTGTTGGGCCATCTTCCACAACAAGAACTCTTTTGCCTTTTATTACTGATGCGTCATCAACAGCAATTGGAGAAGCAGCATCAACAACAATTGCATGTGGAGCTACTTTATAAATGTTTTCACGAACTGTTTGAATATCTTCAGGAG
>CALDOI010000123.1 GCA_937912115.1 uncultured Bacteroidota bacterium
AGAACCTGATTGGGGAATTGTTGTAAAAGCTGATAAAGCAGAGGTATTTTCCCCTGTTATTGAAATGAGAAACCGCTCAATTATTTCTGCTATCGTACTATTGCTAATTGCAATTATTATTGCATTATTTCTTTCCCACTCAATCTCAAAGCCTTTAAATGTTTTACAGGCAGGAATTAAAAAAATTGGTGAGGGGGAACTGACCTACAAAGTTGGTAATAATAATCGCGATGAAATAGGTCAATTATCAAGGTCGTTCGATGAAATGACAAACAGATTAATTACGGTTACTGCTTCGAGGGATGAACTTAATAGGGAAATACAGTATCGTAAGGAAGCACAAGAACAGATCCGTTTACTTTCCAAAGCCCTTGAAGAAAATCCTTCAACAGTTATTATATCCGATAACGAAGGAACTATAACCTATGTAAATCAGAAATTTAGCTCAGAAACAGGATTTTCGTTTGATGAAACCATTGGGCAGAACCCAAGGATACTGAAAAGTGGTACTCAATCTGAATCCTTCTATAAAGAGTTGTGGACCACCATACTACAAGGGAATGAATGGGAGGGTGAAATTCAAAACAAAAGAAAGAATGGTGAGCTATTTTGGCAATCAGTTTCAATATCACCTCTTATCAATGATGAAGGAGTGATAACGCATTTTGTTTCAAATCAGGTGGATATCTCTGAACGTAAGCAATTGGGCGAGGAGCTTAAATCAAACAGCCTTAATCTTGATAAATCAAGAAAAGCTGCCTTAAGCCTGATGCAGGATTCTGAAGAGCAACGGCGAAATACAGCAACTGCCTTAAAAAAGCTTAAAGATAGTGAAGATCAAATCCGCCTTCTATTAAACAGTACCGCCGAAGCTATTTATGGTATTGATTTACACGGGAATTGCACTTTCGTGAATTCAGCATGTTTAAGAATTCTTGGTTATTCAAAACCGGGTGATTTGATAGGTAAAAACATGCATAAACAGATTCATGATAAGTATGCCGATGGAACTCAATTTCCTGTAGAAAAATGTAGAATATACAAAGCATTTATAGACAAGGTAGGAACACATGTTGATGATGAAGTACTATGGAGAGCCGATGGAACAAGTTTCCCCGCTGAATATTGGTCCTTCCCCCAAAAACTTGGTGATGAAATTCTAGGGGCAGTTGTAACATTTGTGGATATTACTGAACGTAAGAAGACACAGGATTCGCTTAAAAAGCGCGAAGCCGAGTTATTCCTTGCCCAACAAATCGCAAAAATGGGAAACTGGGAGTATGATATTGTAAACAATATTACCAGATGGTCTGAAAATTTATTTATAATTTATGGATTAATTCCATTCTCTATTGAACCTTCATATGAGTATTTCAGAAGTATAATGCATAAGGATGATTTGCGGCACCTAGATAAAGGTTTGAAAAACATAATGAAAAATATGGAGCCCATTAATATAGAAATACGAGTTATACTTCCCAATGGTAATATTAAATGGATTCAAAACAAGATTGTTCCGCTTTTTAAAGATGATAAACTTGTTTCACTTATGGGGGTAAATATTGACATTACAGAAAGTAAGTTGCTTGAAAAACAATTGCGTAAAGCTAAAGAAGATGCTGAACAAGGAGCGCGTGCAAAGAGTGCTTTTTTAACCAATATGAGCCATGAAATCCGTACACCTATGAACGCTATACTGGGGTTTTCAGAAGTACTGTCACGGATGGTAAGTGATAACAGCCAAAAGGAATATGTTGCTGCCATTCAGTCGGGTGGGCGTACTCTGCTTGGCCTCATCAATAATATCCTCGATAAATCAAAAATAGATGCCGGAAAACTTGATCTTAAACTTGAACCTGTTGATGTACACATGGTTCTTGGAGATTTGATCAATATCCTTAAGCCAAAAGCACAAGTAAAAAGCATTGAACTAATATCAACTATTTCACCCGATATTCCCCATTCATTGTTGCTCGATGAATTGAGGTTAAAACAGATATTAATAAATCTGATTAATAATGCCATTAAATTTACAGATGATGGATTTGTGAAAATATCCATAGCAGCTGAAAACACTAAAAAGCGGACCATTGATCTGGTAATTAATATTGAGGATAGCGGAATTGGAATTAATACTGAAAATCAGCAAAAAATATTTGATGCATTTGCCCAGCAGGATGATCAGGATAACCGAAAATATGGCGGGACCGGTCTTGGGTTAGCCATATCAAAACAATTAGTCGAGTTGATGAATGGTACTATTTCGCTCGAGAGTCAGGTTAATATAGGCAGTAAATTCACTGTATATTTAAATAATGTGGGCATAAGTAAAGAATCAATGGTTAAAGAATCCGATTTGGTTACTGATTTCGATTCCATACATTTTGAAAAAGCAACTGTGTTAATTGTTGATGATGTTGAGTCGAATATAATGGTGCTCGAAGGATTGATGAAACCCCTTGGTTTTGAATTTATGAGGGCATCCGGTGGTGAGGACGCACTTGAGCTAATGAAAAGAAGGAAACCCGATATTATATTCTCAGATTTGGTAATGCCCGGAATGACCGGTTACCATATGCTTGAAAAAATTAAAGAAAATCCGGATTGGACTGATATCCCTGTGATTGTTGTTACAGCCTCGGCATTCAATAAAGAGAAGCGTAAGGCACTTTCTTGTGGATTTGATGGTTTTATCCGTAAACCTATAAACTCCTTTTATTTATTAAAACACCTTAAGAAACATATCAAATATACTATGGTTGAAAAAGAAGTTAAAATTGAAAGCCGTGTTTTACCTGAAAATGTAGTACTGAAACCTGAGGTGATAGCAGATATAAATCACAATATAGTCCCACTGTTAAACGATCTTCAGAAAATACGTCCGAAGAAAAAAGTTGAGCAATTGGCAAAATTAATATCCGAAATGGGCAATTCCCATAAGATCGGTTTCTTTGCAAAATTTGGTACGGAATTAAAACTTGCAACTGAATCTTTTAATGTTGAAAAAGAAAAGAACCTGATACACAAATTAACTTCCCTTATCGAGAAGTTAAGAAATAACCCAATAAATAATTAAATCATGGAAATTGCTGACAAAAAAATTCTCATCGTAGATGATAATCCCAAAAACGTACAGTTACTGGCTAAGTTGCTGAGTGATAATAATTATATTGTCGAAACTGCCATGTCGGGAGAAGAAGCTTTGTATTGGATAGGTGAATCCGATTTCGACCTTGTATTACTCGATATTATGATGCCGGAAATGGATGGCTTTGAAGTATGCGACAAAATTAAGGCCAATGAAAAATACTGTGACCTGCCTGTTATTTTCCTTACTGCCAAAACAGATGTTGAAAGTCTGACCATTGCTTTTAGCAAAGGAGGATATGATTATTTAACAAAACCTTTCAACACTGAGGAACTGCTTGCCAGGGTTAGAACACATATTGACCTTAAAAGGGCCAAAGAGCAGTTAAAAGAGGTAAACCAATGGCTTGAGGCAAAGGTAGCCGAACGGACAAAAGAATTACAAGAGTCGAACAAAGAGCTAGCTCGAGCCAAAGCCGAGCTGGAAGTATTGGACAATGCTAAAAATGAGTTTCTTAAAATACTAAGTCACGAAATACGGACACCATTAAATGGTATAATGGGAGGATTGGAACTTTTGAAATTAGTTGAACTGCCAAAGGAAACAGAAGACTTTATATATATTCTTGATGAATCGATTTGCAGATTAGAGGCATTTTCACTCAAGGCACTTGATATTTCGCAGATTAGAGTGAAAGGTGCTGAAGCTATCTATCCTGAAAAGATTGTTGGCTTGAGTATTATAAATGAATGCGTAAAATCTTATACAGAAAAGATATCAGAAAAGAAACTTATAATTGAAACAGGTGGAATAAATGACAAATTATATTTTACAGGTGATGAGGTTTTTGCAAGGAAGTGTTTTGATAATATACTTAGCAATGCCATAAATTACTCACCAATTTCTGGCAAGATTGCAATAACTGCTAAAGAAGAAAATGGCAAGGTAAATTTCTTTATTAAAGATAATGGACCGGGAATTCCTGACGCTGTTCAAAAAACAATTTTTAATCCATTTGTACTAGGCAACGATCATACGGATCATTTTACTGGCTTAGGTTTAAATCTTGCAAAACTAATCATGGAAGTACATTCGGGTGAAATAAGCATAGCAAACGGGGCAGAAGGAGGGGCAATTGTTTCCCTTACTTTCAATAAAGAACACTAACTAACCTAACTAAGCGTAGTCTCTATATAGCACCTAAGCGTAGTCT
>CALDOI010000124.1 GCA_937912115.1 uncultured Bacteroidota bacterium
AAACCCGTCCCTAACGGTTATATCTCCAATTACTACTTCTTTGGGGTAATTCATATTTATAGTTTTTTAATTAGTTACAGCAAAAAAACGGGAAATCAAATAAATGGGCCTTCCCAATGGGGTCAAATATAGCAAAAAAGCCATTATGGCTATACAATTAAATGCAAAAGTTGGATTTCTCATTGCCATGAGTAAAATAATTATGTAAAAAAAATTGAAACTATAATGTACCATTAATTTTGTATTTGAATAATTACTCAGGTGATAATAGCAATAACTTCTCTATTTTATTCACTTCGATTATAAAACTATTAAGTCAATGGAAATATACGCTTAAAATTCACAATAATTTCCTTCCATTATTCCCCATTTTTCCTTAAACTTGCAAGCATATTTCATCAGTTGAAAATCAACTGTTTTCGTTTTTAATCAAATACGATAATATTGTTTACATTAAAATCAAGAATAGACATAAATTCCGAAGAGTTCAAAAGCAACAAAAAGGAATTTATCAGTTTGCTGGATAAGTATAAAGAAATACTTAAGGAAAACACCAAAGGAGGCTCTGACAGAGCCATTTTAAAGCATAAGGAACGTGGCAAGTTGCTTGCACGCGAAAGGATAAACCTTTTAATTGACCCCAATACACCATTCCTGGAGCTATCATCACTGGCAGCATACGACCAGTATGATAACGGTTTTCCATCAGCCGGAATAGTAACAGGAGTTGGCGTTGTTCACGGGCGCGAGACAATGATAATTGCAAACGATGCTACCGTTAAGGGAGGCACATATATGCAGTTTACAATAAAAAAGCATCTGCGTGCCCAGGAAATTGCTATGGAGAATCATCTCACTTGCGTTTACATGGTAGATTCAGGTGGGGCATTCCTACCCGAACAGGATACGGTTTTCCCCGATCGTGATCACTTTGGACGGTTCTTCTATAACCAGGCCCGCCTTTCTGCTATGGGCATTGCCCAGATAGCAATCGTAATGGGATCGTGCACAGCAGGAGGGGCTTATGTGCCTGCCATGAGTGACGAAACCATTATCGTAAAGGAACAAGGGACTATCTTCCTAGGAGGCCCACCTTTGGTAAAAGCTGCAACCGGAGAAGAAGTAACTGCCGAAGAACTTGGGGGGGCTGAGGTTCATACATCCATTTCGGGTGTCGCCGACCATTTTGCAGAAAATGACACACATGCAATTCAAATTTGCCGCAACATCCTGGAAAATCCAATCTGCCGCGAAAAGCAAAAACTTAATACTGTACCCATTGAGGAACCACTTTATGATCCCTCTGAATTATATGGTATTGCTCCTGTTGATTTAAGAAAACTTGTCGATCCACGTGAAGTGATTATGCGGATGGTGGATGGAAGCCGTTTTCAGGAATTTAAAGCTAAATATGCCACAACTGTTGTTACAGGGTTTGCATATATTATGGGATACCCGGTTGGGATAATTGCAAATTACGGAGTCCTGTTTTCTGAATCAGCATTAAAAGTAACACACTTTATAGAACTATGTACCTCACGAAAAATCCCTTTGATATTTTTGCAGAACATTACCGGTTTTATGGTGGGGAAAGAGTTTGAGCGCGGAGGAATTGCAAAGGACGGTGCAAAAATGGTACATGCTGTTTCAAACACCAATGTTCCAAAGTTCACTGTTATTTTTGGCGGATCATTTGGTGCCGGTAACTATGGCATGGCAGGAAGGGCTTTTAATCCCAGGTTACTATTTATGTGGCCAAATGCAAAAATTTCAGTTATGGGAGGTGAACAGGCCGCAACTGTTCTTGTTACAGTAAAACAGGATCAGTACAAACTTAAGGGGTTAGAAATGCCTACAGAAGAAATTGAAAAAATGCGTAGGCCAATCCTTGAAAAATATGAACGCGAAGGCTCAGCTTATTATAGCACTTCAAGACTTTGGGATGATGGCATTCTCGATCCTGTTGATACAAGGAAAGTGATTGCGATGGGTATCGCAACTTCATTGAATCAAAAATTCCCAGAACAAAAATATGGTGTATTTAGAATGTAAAAAAGTATGATCCATAAATTAAACACAATTTCAGTTGAACAAAACAGGGTTACCACTATTGTACTAAACCGTCCTGAAGTTCACAATGCAATGAATGCTGAAATGATTGCCGAACTGACAACTATCTTTAATTCAATTAAAAATGAAAAAGAAATCAGGTGTGTTGTTTTAGCAGGTAGGGGTAGTTCGTTTTGTGCCGGTGCCGACCTTAATTATATGAAAGGTATCGCAGAGTTTGGTTTTGAAGAAAATGTTAAGGATGGAAAACGGTTAGCCGGACTTTTCAAGTCGATTTACGATTGCCCTGTGCCAACAATTGCCCTTGTGCATGGAGCTGCCTATGGTGGCGCAAACGGGTTGATAGCAGCCTGTGATATTGTTATTGCCGAAGAAAACACAACATTTGCCTTTAGCGAAGTTAAACTGGGAATTGCCCCGGCCACAATTGCCCCTTTTGTGATTAGACGTATTGGTGAATTTGGTGCTAAAGAATTAATGTTGACCGGAAAACGGTTTAAGGCAGATGAAGCACAAAAATGGAATCTTGTGAACCATGTTTACAATAACGAAAAGAATGATAATCCTTTAGATGCAATCCTTAAACAGTTTGAAAGTAGTGCGCCTGGAGCCGTTAAAGAAACCAAAATATTAATAAATACAATCCTTGGTAAAAGAATCAACGAGGGAATTGAAACAACCAGTGAGTTGATCGCCAAACTACGTGCTTCCGATGAAGGCCAGGAAGGAATGACAGCCTTTCTTGAAAAACGGAAACCCAATTGGAATGACCACTAATGACTACCAATGACCAGTTAACAAATGACCAATTAACCAATGACCAGAAAATGAAATTATTCAATAAAATCCTAATCGCTAACAGAGGAGAGATTGCCGTAAGGATAATCAAATCAGCAAATAAACTTGGAATAGCGACGGTTGCAATTTATTCGGAAATCGACAACGACTCTCTTCATGTTAGAAAGGCTGATGAAGCCCATTGTATTGGAAAACAAGAGTTAAGTGATACCTATCTCAACATTGAAAAGATTATTAATGTTGCGAAAAAGGCTGGTTGTGATGCACTACACCCAGGTTATGGTTTTTTGGCAGAAAGCGCCTTATTGGTTGATGCATGTAACACAGCCGGGATTACCTTTATTGGGCCCAATACTAATGCCATGACATTAATGGGCAATAAAATTGAGGCCCGTAAATTTGTAAAGAAAACAGGAGTCCCAATGACCGAAGGTATTACAGGCGATACAGCGACCCTTCTTAAAAATGCGCATACTATTAAGTTCCCAATTCTCGTGAAAGCTGCCGCAGGTGGCGGTGGTAAAGGAATGCGTATTGTTCATAAACCCGATGAACTAGCAGCCATATTAGAGTCAACCGCCCGTGAAGCATTAAATTATTTTGGTGATGGAACAATCTATATAGAAAAATATATTGAAGAACCACGGCATATTGAATTCCAGGTAATTGGCGATAACTTTGGAAATGTTATCCATCTTTTCGAGAGAGAATGTACCATTCAACGGCGATATCAAAAAATAATCGAAGAGTCTCCTTCACCAACACTAACACCAGAAGTACGTGAAAAAATGGGTCAATCAGCCGTTGAGATAGCCAAAGGGGTTGGTTATAACAGCGTTGGGACAATCGAATTTTTAGTTGACAACGACCTGAATTACTACTTCCTGGAAATGAATACACGTATTCAGGTTGAACATCCGGTTACCGAAATGGTTACCGGGGTTGACCTCGTTGAGGAACAGATTCTGGTTGCCGCAGGAAATGAACTAAGATTAAAACAGGAAGATATGGTACAAAATGGCCATGCAATCGAAAGCAGGATTTATGCTGAGGATCCGGCAAATAATTTCCTTCCCTCACCGGGCAAACTTTCTTTGTTGGTTTTTCCCGAAGGGGAAAATATCCGTATCGACACTTCTATTGACCGGGCAACGACCATCCAGAGTTTCTTCGATCCGATGATCAGTAAACTAATTGTATGGGGAATGACAAGGGAAACAGCAATTGAAGGAAGCATAAATGCACTGAAGGATTTTACGATTCATGGAATTAAAACAAATATTCCCTATTTAATAAATGTACTGGAGCACAATGCATTTGCAAATAATACTCTGTCCACAAAATTCTGCGATGAACATACTGATGATATACTTCATAGAATTTTTAAGTCGCAGGATGAAATTGATAAAAAAAAACCATTAACAGCTTTAGCACTTTTCACACTTAATTTACTTAATGAAAAAATTGAGAAAAGTACTTGGGAGGAAATTGGTTATTGGCGTAATGTGATGAAACTAGGCTTTGTGATTGGTGAATCAGAAGAAAACCTTGAGTTGTTAAACATTAATCATAATAACTATCATTTTGCACATAATAATCAGCATTTCATTGCAAGTTTAAATTCCAGAAATGATCATAGTGTTGATTTTAGTATCAATGATCAGAACACCAGGGCAATAATTTCTACGGATGTTCATGGAAATAGTTTTGTTAGTATAGATGGTTTGCTTTTCAAAATGAAAAGAACTGACATTCTTGCTAGTGGTGACGGGTTGTTTCTTAGCCATATTGATGAGGGCGGGAGTCTGTTCGCACCAATGCCAGGCAAAGTAATAAAGATAAATGTACAGGAAGGTGATAATGTGACCCGTGGAACAGTACTTCTTATCGTGGAGGCAATGAAAATGGAAAATAATATCGTAGCCTCACATGACGCAATTGTAGAAAAAATAGCAGTTAAGGAGGGTGATATGGTAGATACTGATGTGCAATTGGTAGTGCTTGAAGATATAACTGAATAATATTAAAATATTTGAATAATAGAATTGTGGTTTTTATTAACTTGCGGGGTTGTTTATCGTTTTGGCTTTTATTAACCTTAGTTTTGTCATTGCAGGCAAAGATGTATAATATATAATACCATTGAATATGAATTTTGATTTAACTGAAGAACAAGAATTAATACGTGAAACCGTTCGCGATTTTGCCGAACGGGAGATTA
>CALDOI010000125.1 GCA_937912115.1 uncultured Bacteroidota bacterium
TTTGGAGAGCTCCAATCGGTAGCTGAGAAATTAAAGGTGAGGTGATTAAGATCATAAGGTAAACTTAAATCTACGGGGATATGCAGAAAAGGAGATACGCTATCAACTCTAATACCTTTAATTGAATTATCTTTTGTATTTAACTCATAAAAATTTACAAACTTGTTATTTACAAAAACACCATTTACATGAGGAATTGGAGCCATGTCAGCAGCCCTGAATGTTGTTAAATCAAGCATTGTTAGGGCCTTATCTGTACCCCACCATAAACAATTCATATTGTCAAGAAATACTGAATTATATGAAAAGTCAAGCCCAACCAGTCCATCCATTCTCCCATAATTAAGAATCTCAGGATTTGAACTTGCATTGGCATCTATATCAAAGAATGTGCTATCTGGAAGTATTACCTGACTTAGTCCCTTGATTGTTCCAACCCATAGATGATTTTTATTATCAACAATCATTGAGAAAAGCTGATCATTACATAAACCGTTTTTGGTGTTAATAGTTCTAAACGTTGAACCATTAAAACCTGATATACCTGAATTAGTACCAAACCACATAATACCATTTTGATCTTGGGTTATTGTCCAGATAGTATTATCAGCAAGACCTTGGTTGGTTGTATAATGAACCAAAGTATCATTCAACAAACAGGAAACCCCACCATCCATAGTACCAATCCAAATGGCATCATCTTTATCCTGAAATAAACTCAATACGATATCATCACCTAACCCATGCTTTTTTGTTAAAGTATTAAAATATGTTCCATCAAATTTTGTAACCCCACCCTCTGTACCAAACCAAATATTTCCTTCTTTATCATGAAAAACTATCCTGACAACATTGCTAAGCAAACCACTTTCATCGTTATAATTTGTAAACTTCAGATTACCTGTACTAAAACCATTTGCATCTAGCTTACTAACACCATTTTGATAGGTTCCAAACCAATAGTTATGTTCCATATCCTGTGAAATAGAAAGTACAATTTCATTTGACAATCCTATTTCTGTGCTAATTAGCTTGAAGGATTCCAACTGTCCAGGTTTATTTAATTTTTCAAATACCATTACACCACCGTCAAATGGTGCAAAACACAATCTATCCTGATGATCCTGATAAATGGATGTAATATTATTATCAATTAGTCCTTGACTTTTTGTATATTGTTTAAAGCTATTAATATTGATTTTCGACACACCCGATCCATCTGTTCCTATCCATAGGTTTCCTTTATTATCTTCAACTATTGTTCTTATATAATTATAACTTAACCCTTCTTCTGTTGTAATATTAACAAAAGCTTCCCCATCAAAATATGTTACACCATTACCATAAGTTCCAAACCACATGTTTTCATCATCATCCTCGGTAATGGATAGTATTACATTATTACCTAACCCTTGATCTTCTGAATAATTAATAAAGTCTTTACCATTAAATTTCGACACTCCTCCTCCATTAGTGCCAAACCAATAGTTCCCGTTATTATCCTGTGTAATTGATAAAACTATGTTATCACATAAACCATCAATAGTATCGTATGTGATAAACTTATTTCCATCGAATTTAGTAACTCCTCCTCCAAAAGTACCAGCCCATATATATCCTTCATTATCTTCAAAAATTGAAAATATATATTTCTCTCCTAATCCATGATCTTTTGTATATGAAGTAATCGATTTACCATCAAATTTCATTATCCCATTTGTTGAAGCAAACCATAGGTTACCATTTTTATCTTCTATTATTGCTAATATAGTGTTTGATGCAAGACCTTGTTCTGTTTTGTATTGTGTAGTATATATACCGTCATAGCAAAAAACTCCTCCTCCTCTGGTTCCATACCAAATATTACCTTTACTATCAATAATCATAGAAAGACTTGGTTGCTTTGTAAGTATTCTAGGATCATTATATTGTTCAAAAAATTGTCCATCATAGGATATCAACCCTCCGGTATGCGATTCAAACCACATCACATCATTTTTATCCATGGCAATGGATTTAATATATGGATTTGGTAGTTCTTGATTTGCATCCAAAACACTTATGTCAAAAAAAGCATTTTCTTTATAACTAAATGGGAGTGCATTAATCCTAAGTGGGTTTTCGGTGAGTATACTGATGGGTGGGAATACAGTATCATTGTTCTGTATCGACAATAATCCTTTTCTAATAGCTATTTTTTTATAGTAGGCCAAACTATCTGCTTTCAAATATAGAATTGGTTGCAGGTTAGTTGTTATAGGTTCTTTATCCTTAGGTGGTACTTTTTCTTTCTGAGTTTTTTTAAGAGGAATAATTACCGGGTATTTACTTTTAACTTCAGGTTCACCTGCTAACTTTTCAATTAACGTCTGATGCAGCATCGAAACACCAGGAATAATCTTATCTACTCCTAGATACTCAACATTATCAGGCACTTCTGAAATTACAATTTCGGGTAATTTAACACCATTTTTCCCAGGAATCCTTACAATCAACGAATCAGGGTCAATCCATTTTTTTACAGGTTTAAAATCCTGTGGCAGATCATTAATATGAGTAATAGTTGACGATTTCTCATGAACAATTTTTTCATCACAACTTTGTATAAAAAAAAGAGTACTTATTAGAAAAAACAGAATAAGGGCTAATGATTTCATTCAAGAAATATTAATAAGAAAAAAGGTTAACAAAATTTAGGTAAATATACATATTTGTTTAATACTTGGTTTTTCCGTTAGCTTGGGAATAAACATGATATTTTTAAAAGTAGTTATCATAAAATTAAATTGAAGATTTTCAGGTAATTATACTAACTTTGCGCCATGAATATTACTACTTTACACATCAAAGGAATGGTATGCCCACGATGTATCATGGCAGTTGAAGGAGTACTCTCGAAACTTAAGATAGATTACATCAATGTTATTTTAGGAGAAATTCATTTGGTTAATCCTCTTGATGAAGAACAAGAAAAAAAACTTGAAGCCGAATTAGTTACCCTTGGATTTGAAATACTGAGTAGTAGAAAGTCGCAGCTAATTGAAAAAATTAAAAACGCTGTAATTCAAATGGTTCATCACCAAAACAATCCTGAAAAAATCGGCAGGTTAAGTGACCAACTACCTATAATTATCGGGCAAAGCTATTCATCCTTAAGTACTTTGTTTTCAGAATTAGAAGGCCAGACTATTGAGAAATATCTCATTCTTCAAAAAATTGAGAAAGTAAAGGAACTTCTGATCTACGAAGAACTTAATATCAGTGAAATTGCGTATAAACTAAATTATAGCTCAAGCCAGCATTTGTCCAGACAATTCAAAGATATAACAGGCATGACTCCTTCATCGTTTAAGAAAGCAAAACATGTCTCAAGGAGGTCATTAAATGATTTTTAGAAACTGTGTATTCCGAATTATGTACATCTTTTCGGAAATTGTATACAACATAGGGCACTGAAAAGACATATATTTGCATCTTAAATATAATTTAATGTTTAAAAAGATCTGTCATATTATTTTTGCCCTTCTAATTCTGATAACCTCAGTGGGTGTGACTGTATCTAAACACTATTGTGGTTCAACTCTAAAATCGGTAAGTGTAATTGTTGCTCCCGAGCCTTGTTGTGAAATCCCCGATGGATGTTGTCATGATGAATCAATAACCATTAAAATGGAGAATGATTTTTCGGTAACTTCATTTTTTGTAGATTTCACACAGTTTGCGCTTGAGCTGCCGGCAATAGTTGAGCTAATGAAGAATGAAGATTTCAGATTTGATCTGGTAACCCGATTCATCCATAAGCCACCACCGTTGACAATCCAAACGGTACTTTCTTATTTACAATCATATTTGCTTTGATTTAAAACTCAATTCTCGGTTATAGTAACTTGAATCTGCTTCATGTACTAATACTGTTGTAATTATTTATTACTGAGTTTTAATTCAAAACATAATTCCATGCTTAATAAAACAATTCGTTTTTTCCTTGAGAACAAACTGGTTACTTATCTGGTATTAATAGTATTTATTGGTTGGGGCGTAGTAGTATCCCCATTTGGTTGGGATACCGGAATTCTCCCCTCCGACCCTGTTCCCGTTGATGCAATTCCCGACATCGGTGAAAACCAGCAAATAGTTTATACCGAGTGGCCGGGTAGGTCGCCACAGGATATAGAAGATCAGATATCATATCCTTTAACAACCTCACTTTTAGGTATTCCGGGAGTAAAAACCATTAGGAGTAATTCTATTTTTGGTGTATCCAGCATTTACATAATTTTTGATGAAGATATCGAATTCTACTGGAGTCGTACTCGTATAATTGAAAAGTTAAACTCCCTACCTTCAGGAACACTTCCCGAAGATGTAACACCAGCACTGGGACCGGATGCCACAGCACTTGGCCAGGTTTACTGGTACACCCTCGAGGGCAGGGATAAAGATGGCAATCCGGCAGGTGGTTGGGATCCGCATGAGTTAAGAACCTTACAGGATTTTTATGTAAAATACTCATTAACATCCGCTAAAGGAGTTGCAGAAGTAGCTTCCATTGGTGGTTTTGTTAAAGAATATCAGGTGGATATCGACCCGGTTGCCATGAAAGCCCATGGTGTTAATGTTGCCCAAATAATGGCCGCTGTGAAAAACAGCAACCTCGACATTGGAGCACGCACTATTGAGTTTAATCGTGTTGAATATCTGGTACGTGCCATAGGATATATCAAAAGTCTTGAAGATCTTGAAAAAAGTGTTGTGACAGTTAGAGATAATGTTCCAATAAGAATTAAGGATGTAGCAAAAGTTAATTTCGGTCCGGCAACACGTCGTGGTGGGCTTGACAAAGGTGGTTCAGAAGCAGTTGGCGGGGTTGTTGTTGCCAGATATGGTGCAAACCCTCTTCACACAATTAATAATGTGAAATCAAAAATTGAAGAAATTGCGCCCGGGCTACCCTCCAAAACATTGGATGACGGAACAATTTCAAAGGTTACAATTATCCCATTTTACGATCGTACAACCCTGATCAAAGAAACACTGGGAACCCTCGAAGAAGCAATCTCCCTGGAACTCCTTATAAGTATTCTGGTAGTAATTGTCCTTGTTTTAAATCTCAGGGCTTCATTCCTTATATCCAGTTTATTGCCAATCGGAGTGCTTATCACATTTATAACCATGCGGCAATTTGGTGTTGATGCCAACATTGTTGCACTTTCAGGAATTGCAATTGCAATTGGAGTGATGGTGGATGTGGGGGTTGTGTTCACCGAAAATATTATCCGGCACACGGAAATGCCCCTGAATATTGGGGCACGCGGCAAGAAACTCCTTAATGTGGTTTATGATGCAACAATTGAAGTAGCTCTGGCTGTTATAACAGCATTAGCAACAACCATTATCAGTTTCCTTCCTGTTTTTGCAATGGAGGCAGCTGAGGGCAAATTATTCAGGCCCCTGGCTTTTACAAAAACATTTACAATGTTGTCGGCCCTGTTAATAGGACTAATAATTATTCCAACACTTGCACATACTGTATTTTCTATCCGTATCGATAAAAAATCATATAAAAAAGTATGGAATATAGCACTTATAGTGGGTGGGGTGGGATTATCCATATTTAGTGGATATTATATTGCCATGTCGCTTGTTGCATATGGGTTGGTGGGTTATTTTACCGACAAATTTCCAGAGTCGAAAAAAACATGGACAAACTATATAAATATCGCTATTACTGTTGTGATAGTCGTGTTCTTTCTTACAAAAGCATGGCTACCCCTGGGAGCTCAAAATACTCTATTTTCAAACTTCCTTTTTGTTATTGTTGTAGTAGGGACAGTACTTGGAGCTTTGTCGCTAGTGGTTTATTATTATCCAAGAATACTGGGGTGGTGCCTCGATAATAGCTGGAAGTTTTTATCAGTGCCAATTGTAATTGTTCTTTTTGGAATTACTACCTGGCTCGGATTTGATAGTTTGTTTGGCTTTATGCCCGATTTTGTGAAAAAAACAGGAGTTTATCAAAGTCTGGATAGTTCACTCCCGGGAATTGGAAAAGAGTTTATGCCATCATTGGATGAGGGCTCATTTTTATTGATGCCAACAACAATGCCGCACTCTGGTATTGAAGAAAATCTTGATGTTATCAGGATACTTGATAAAAGAATAAACTCAATTCCTGAAGTAGAAACAGTTGTCGGGAAATGGGGACGTGTAAATTCGGCTCTCGACCCTGCTCCTACTTCAATGTATGAAAATCTTATCAATTACAAATCTGAATATATATTAAACGAATCGGGACATCGCATGCGGTTTAAAGTTGATAAAGATGACGCATATATACTAACTGACAGTTCAACATATAATCCAAAAGAAGATGAATTTCGTTCCATTCATAAAGAAGATTTGATCCAGAGTAAGAATGGCGAATATTTCCGTCAATGGCGTGCTGAAATAAAGTCACCAAACGAAATTTGGGATGAAATTATATTGAACGCCTCAATTCCGGGTTTAACATCTGCTCCAAAATTGCAACCCATACAAACCCGACTTGTAATGCTACAAACAGGTATGCGTGCACCAATGGGTATCAAGGTATTTGGC
>CALDOI010000126.1 GCA_937912115.1 uncultured Bacteroidota bacterium
TTAAAAATCTTAAATTCGCTGTTATTAATAATAACTGTTAATTAATACATTAATACACCAGAACTATAGTAATCATTATATTATGTTAGATTTCTCAGTAATAGTGCCCGTTTACAATAGTGAAGAAACACTTGTAGAATTATTCAACAGACTATCGGTTGTATTTAACGAACTGGGTAGTACTTATGAGATAATATTTGTGGAAGATGGTGGTGTTGACCATAGTTGGGAGATTATTACGAAATTAAAAAATGATTTCCCTAAACAGATAGTTGCAATAAAATTGAATAAAAATTTTGGTCAGCATAATGCCACTATGTGTGGATTTACATTTGCAAAAGGAGAGAGGATAATTACTATTGATGATGATTTACAAAACCCGCCTGAAGAGATAAAAAAGTTGGTGAAAACATACGAAGAGAATAATAGCGACATTACCTATGGAATTTACACCAACAAACAGCATGATTTTGCACGAAATGTAATGAGTAAATCCGTGAAGAAGTCGAGTAAGGTGTTTATGAAAGGCACAGGTAAAGGGTCTTCGTTTCGTATTATAAATCATAAAATTATCAGAAGATTACTTGAGCACAACATAACTTTTATTTTTATTGATGAAGTATTGCAGTGGTATACCAACAGGATTTCTTTTGTTGCAGTGGAACACAAAAAAAGGCAATTTAGTAAATCGGGTTATAGTTCACGTAAGCTGTTTATGCTTGCCTCCGACCTCACTTACTATTACACAAATATCCCACTTAAATTAATGGTATATGGCGGAATGATTATTTCGTTTTTTAGTTTCTTGTTAGCCCTTAAGTTTATTGTTCAGAAATTATTTTATGATGTGCCATTGGGTTATACTTCTGTAATAGTAGCAGTGCTATTCTCAACAAGTATTATTGTATTTAGTTTGGGAGTTATTGGCGGATATTTAAGTCGTATTCAGTTAGTGCAAAACAAAAAACCTCAGTTTCATATTGAAAAATTGCTTGACTAAACTAACCATCATATTTAATATACAATTGAAATCCACTTTATTTGATGGTGGTTATGTGTTTACTGTTATACATGAAAAATAATTGGAATAATGGACGTGGAGTGGTGAAAACACAATCTCAAATTATATAGTAATTCTTTTTTTTGGGTTATTAATGTTCATTTGTTTATTTATTGACAAAACAATACCCCACGTCCATTTCTCCAACACTCCATAGTATGAACTTAATAATTAATGCGTCCTATGGGTGCAATCCAAGTCCACCTTCTTTGAGGGTGGATTCTTTAGTATTCGTTTTGTTTAATCAAATAGATTCTTTTTTTTCCATCCATCATTATGGTTATTGGCTTTTTAAACCTGACATGGTTAAAATATTTACCTTTTTGAATTATTTCCTGTTTTTCTAATAAGTCGTATTTTATATAACTAACCAACAATTCGGGTTGTACGGTGAAATATCCCACATTCATACTCGTTACATTATGGAAAAAATGAGAGCCCGAAGATGCATCAAGTGGAAAATTATCCAAGCTGGATTCTATAATCACTTTTGCATTGGAAATCATGTGCCATTTAACCGGAATGCCAATCCATTTATCGCGAGTTCCCCATCTGCCTGGCCCAATTAGCACATACTTACGATTTTGTTTAATCATATAATCATTAAATTCCTCAATCTCTTTTGCCATTTCTTCAGTTTCTGATTTGTCAAACCCCTCAACATCAGCATAAATAATGTCACTTATATTGTCAATAATTCCATTTCCCATTCCCTTCTCAGAGTATAGTAAAATTGATTTTTTGTTGATGGATTCCAAATCGATATTGCAATCAAAACCAGCCTGTATTAATGGTTTGATTTGAAGAATATAAAAGGAAGCCTTTCCTTCACTATCTTTTTCAAGATCCACAGCATACTCAATTTCTACCGCAGTTCCCATTGCATCTTTACCAAGTTTTAGAACAAGATCAATAGTTTTGGCCAGAGAGATATAGTTGTATTTAAGAATATTGGCAAAATTTATAATTCTCGGGCCTGGTTTAGAAATACCAGGGTAAACAGTGTTATTATCAGCATTATAAACTGATGCAAGATGTTTTAATGTGCCGTGTTTTTCAGCTAAGCTTACATCATTCTCAGCTAAGCCGGCCAATTCGCCATCCAGTAAGTTAAGGTTCTCTTTTTGAAGATCAACAGCATAGAATTTAACTTGTGAATTACGAAACTGGTCTTTAGTTGTGTTAATTTCGGTGCTGGGATATTTTGGCGAAAACCTATAAGCCTTATTCCCTTCAACCACATATTTACCAAGGCCTGCTGCTGCAATGGCAAAACCTTCTTCCGGTTTCATGTGCGCAAATGGGTAAAAGTTATAAGATTGTGCAACTCCGCTTATATGGGGATAATAAAGACTACCATATTCGTTTCCAACTACTTCCTGGATAATTACAGCCATCTTTTCTTCTTCAATTTTATAATTAATGGCTTTTACATAACCCTTGGCTGTATTTGAAAACACTGATGCCATTACAAGTTTTATTGCGTCTTTGGCTTGTGCTAAACGTACTGCTGGTTCAGGATGATTGTTTGGTAACAAGTATGTTTCAAATATTCCAGCAAATGGTTGAGCGAGCGAATCCTCAAACATACCTGACGATCGCACCGCAATAGGTTTCTTTATTCTGGTTAGTAGTTCAGATAATTTTATGGATAGTTTCTCGGATAGTTTTCCCTTTACAAATTGTTTTTTTATTTCATCATAGTCATCGTTAACCAGCAACATAGAGGCAAGCTTATTGTTTTTAAGAAATGATTCAAATTCCTGTGTGCCGATCACGAAAGTCTTCGGAGTTCTCACCTTAACATCAGGGATGAACTTTGAGAAGTTAAAATTGGTAATCAGTGCATCTATAAATGCAAGACCTCTACCTTTGCCTCCCAATGAACCTGCTGCAAGTGTATAAACATTTTCCTCGGAAATTTCAGTATTTGGTTCATATGGAATTACATTACCAGTATCTCGCTCGTTTCGATTTTCTTTCAATAAAGATAATAAGTCTTTACGAAGGTCTTTAGCACTATCGAAGTCATTTACCTTTTTTAAATTAATAATACTGGCTGCTTTAATTTCACCTCTTGCCATCAGCCACATCGAAAAATGGTCGCGACTTGCGTGAAATAGAAGAGATTTGTCTGGGATTTTTCTCAAAAATCGTTCAAACTCTTTCATATTTGATGCAACTGCAAAAATGTTTCCATTTTCATCTTTGAACTCAAAATCCCCAAAACCTAAGAAATTTGTTATAAAATGTTCAAAATCATAGTAAAGAGTATCAGAATGTTTGTGTATAAATAATGAATTATAATCATTGGCAACAGCATGATATGAGCTATCAGAGGATTGCAGTATTGTTGGGAGGTTTTTTAATTTGCTGTGAGTATAGTCGATAAGTTTTAATCCTGCTTTTTCATCAAACTTACCATTTCTTTCAAATTTAACATCGGTAATTAAACATGTTAAATATTCACGGTAATTATTAATTATTTCCGTGGCTTGCTCAAAATTTGTTGCAAGTAATATTTTGGGGCGGGCTCGCATCCTTAGTACCTTATAAAGCTCATCAGTACTTACATCGTCGATTATTCTTTTGGTTTGCTCCAATAGTACCTTATATAAAAACGAAAGGTAACGTGAGTAGTAAACAGGTGAATCTTCAACCAGTAGTATTACCCTAACTTTACCAAGTTGTGTGTCATTTTCAACGTTAATTTTATCTTCAAGCAGCTTAATCATTGAGAAGAAAATACTGGCATCACCATTCCATGTAAATATCTTGTCAATGTAGGTAATTTCCTCTAGTTTAGTTGTAAAAAAGCTTGTTTCAGCACTGTTGTTTAGCAGTAGAAAAATTGGAATAAAGGGAAAAGCTGTTTTAATTTGTTCACAAATTATTAGCGGTGTTGTTTTGTCTACACCAACCATGTAAATTATCAGTTCAAAATTTTTATGTTTAAGCAACTCCATAGCCTGCTTAATATTTGATGCACCTGTTATCCTTGGGAAAGTTGTTAAATTCAGTTGTCCGTATTGACCAAGCATATGTTCCGAAAACCTACCCTCACTTTCAATTGAATAGGCATCATATAAACTTGAGATTAGAAGGATCTCCTTAACTTTAAATGGCATTAGGTCGTGATAAATATCACGATTATAAGTGTATTTATTTAGAAATCGTTGAAGAAATCTGCTGCTTACAGGTCCGCTTTTGCCCTTTGTATTTGCAATATCAACTCCATGTTTTAAACTGCTTAATTCCTCATATTCATTTAGGTATTGAGTAATAATTTTTACAATATTTTTAATAAAATAGTCAGTTTCTTTTTTTTCAATATCATTGAAGGTAGTATTTTTTATAGCTGAACAAATTTCTATTTTCCCTCTGCTACCAGAATCAGAAATGAAGCTACTTGAAAGGCAGATGTTTTCATCATTAAACCCCTTGGAAAGGTAATGGTTATTTTTGAATTCAATTCGCAAAGAAATGGGATTTGAGAAGCTGCTCATGTGTGGCATAGATTCTACAATCCGAAATAAGGTTTCATCAATATCCTTGTTATCCCTCACAATTCGGTTAATGTTACTAATTATCTCTAACAAATTTAGAAACTTGTACGACTGGCTATCTTGCATTTAGAATTTTTTGAAAGCAAATATACACCAACTAGCTGATATTAATTGAAAATTACAAAGGTAGATGAGGTTATCTTTATTTCAATTATTCAATTTTTGAGGTAAGGTTTGGAGCTCATATTTTATAAACTCTCGATTACATTTTGTACTTTCGCTTTTTAATTTTGCAGGCTTCGTTTCAGATTATATGATTAAAGTTTCACTTATTGATAAACACCCGGTTATTTGTGATGCTCTAACAGCATTACTCTCAGATATAGATGATGTTATGATCGCCAGTACGGCAAAATGCATTAAAGAGTTTATCAAACAAATTCCTGATATACAACCTAATATTGTTATTATTGTTAGTCATAAACCAGATGAACTAAGTGTTGATAGTGTACATGCTTTAGCAAGTCAATTCCCGAAAACCAAGGTTCTCGTTATGTCGATGTATAACGATGAAAAACAAGTATTAAAAATGATAAAGGCGGGAGCAAAAGGTCATCTTGGTAATGATACCAATAGGTCAGAAATTCTTGAGGCTATTTATACTTTGCGTAATGGTTACGAATTCTATGCAAAAACAATAACAAGCATACTGTTAAGTAGTTATATTAGTGACGAAGATATTAACAATAGTGAAAAAGAAATCAGGCAGCAGAATTTGTCTGCACGTGAAATGGAAGTATTTAAACTTTTTGCAGAGGGTGATTCAAATAGAAATATTGCAGAAAAATTATTTATTAGTATCAGGACAGTTGAAACTCACAAAAATAATATTATGAAAAAAATAGGTCTTAAAACCACGGTTGACCTGGTGAAATTTGCCATAAAAAATAATATTATTCAACTGGATTAATATCATGAATCTATGATAAACTGGTTGCAATATTGATTGGCCTATCCTAAAACAAAAAAAATCAGCTTTCTTTCAAAGCTTCCCAGATAAGGTCCTTTAATTTTGTAATTCCAATATTTGCAACCGAAGAAATGAAAATCGATTTTACCCCTTCGGGAAGCGTTTTTTTCATTTCATTCATTAATTCCTCATCAAGCATATCTGATTTTGAGATAGCCAGGATTCTTCTTTTGTCGAGTAGCTCAGGGTTGTATTTGTTTAACTCGTTGCACAAAATTTTATATTCGTCTCTAATGTCTTTGCTATCAGCAGGAACAAGAAATAATAGGATGGAGTTTCGTTCAATATGTCTTAAAAATCTTAATCCTAGTCCTTTACCTTCGTGAGCACCTTCAATTATTCCAGGTATATCAGCCATAACAAACGATTGATTATCACGGTAGGCAACTATGCCAAGATTAGGTACCAGGGTAGTAAAAGGGTAATCAGCAATTTCGGGTTTAGCTGCAGAAACTACCGAAAGAAGTGTTGATTTTCCAGCGTTTGGAAAGCCTACTAGTCCCACATCGGCAAGAATCTTTAACTCAAAAATAACACTTTGTTCAATTCCTTCCTCACCAGGTTGTGCATATTGAGGCGATTGGTTTACTGAATTCTTAAAATGATCATTGCCTAACCCCCCACGTCCTCCAGGAAAAAGAATTATTTGCTCCTTGTCTTCTGTAATTTCAGCCAATATTTCATTCGATTCAGGATCTTTAGCAAGAGTGCCAAGAGGAACCTGGATAATAATATCTTTACCCATTGCTCCACTGCTTCTTTGTCCGCTGCCGCTTTCACCATATCCTGCTCTTAGGTGCCGAGTATATCGAAGATGAAGCAAAGTCCACATGTTTGAGTTTCCCTGAAGTATTATATCGCCACCTTTTCCGCCATCACCACCATCGGGGCCACCTTTCGGAATATATTTTTCTCTTCTGAAATGAACAGATCCACCACCTCCATTGCCCGAACGACAGTATATTTTAACGTAATCAACAAAGTTTGAA
>CALDOI010000127.1 GCA_937912115.1 uncultured Bacteroidota bacterium
ATTATTATATTTGCAGTGCTTGTTTTGTTTGTTTTTCATAATTGGGCCCACCCAATAGACCGCCTGGTCTGGGTGGGTTTTTCTTTTTTTCTGTTTTTTATCTATAGTTTGTCGAAAATTACAACTTCTAAGATATTAAATACTCAATTCCTTCTTGGCTAATTATTGTATTTTTAAAGATCACGCAGGCCTCAGCTAATAAACTTTTGAGTTCCTTATTCCGGGCGGAAAAATGTCCAAGAATTAAACTAGTAGCATTTGCATTTTTAGCCATATTGGCAGCATCACTTGCTGTAGAGTGAAATTTTTCATGCGCCTTATCTTGCATACTGTTATCAAATGTAGCTTCATGATAGAGTACAGATACATCCGTAATATATTTCATTATTGATTCATCATATCTTGTATCTGAGCAATATGCGTATGATAATGGTTGTTGGGGAGGAGTTGTTATTTCATTATTGGGAATTATTGCTCCATCTTTACAAACAAAATTTTCTCCATTTTTAATATTTAGTATTTCCTCAATTGATGGGTTAAATAGCTTAACAAAACTTTTTTTAATATTTAGCTTCTTTTGTTTTTGTTCAAACTTAAACCCCCATGTGGGAACTCGGTGAACCAAGGGAAATGAATAAACACAAATATCCCTATTCTCATATATTTGGTTATAATTATCATTATCAAGCTCATGGAAAAGTAGTTCGTACTTCAAATTCGTTTGAACAACCTTAAGCTGCATTTCAATAAGTAGTTTAAGTGCGGGTGGGCCGTAAATATTCAACTGTTTTTCTCTTCCCAATAGATGATAAGTAGATATTAAGCCAATTAAACCAAAAAAATGGTCGCCATGTAAATGACTGATAAAAATGTTATCAATTTTATGATATTTTATTTTGTATCGAATTAATTGCAATTGAGTTCCTTCACCGCAATCAACTAGAAAGTAATTATTGTGATTAGCTACTACCTGGCTCGATAGATGGCTGTTTTTGGTTGGAATAGCAGCCGAATTACCTAGAATTGTAACAGAAAAATTTGAATAGGTTTCCATGATCTCAAAAATACATAAACTTATAGTTAAGAGCCAAAAAAAATCCCTCCAACATTGTCGGAAGGATTTTTATGGTATAAAATAAGTTTATTGAAATCTACTTATTTTTTTCAGCTTTTTCTTCTTTTTCAATTTCGCTTTTCAAATTAGCAAGAACATCTAAGTCGCCAAATGTTGTTTTTTCAACTTTTTCGTTAATTTTCTTTAACGCACGTTTCGATTTTTGATTCTCAGATGTAGCTTTCTCAGCTTGTTTAGCTTTTGTAGCTCTAGCATCTTCTTCAAATAATCGTGTGTGTGAAAGTATGATCTTCTTATTTTCTTTTGAAAATTCGATAACTTTGAAATCAGCATTCTCTTCTGCTTTTATGATCGATCCATCTTCTTTTTTCAAATGACGCAAAGGAGCAAAACCTTCAACACCGTAAGGAAGTGATATCAATGCACCTTTTTCATGGAGATTAATTACTGTCCCCTGATGAACTGAATCAAGAGTAAATACTGTTTCGAATACATCCCATGGATTTTCTTCAAGTTGTTTATGTCCAAGACTTAAACGGCGATTTTCTTCATCAATATCAAGTACAACAACTTCAATTTCTTCACCTATTTTAGTGAATTCAGCAGGATGTTTGATCTTTTTCGACCAACTTAAGTCGCTAATGTGAATTAATCCATCAACACCTTCTTCAATTTCCACAAAAATTCCAAAGTTTGTAAAGTTTCTAACAGTTGCTTTATGTTTTGAATTAACCTGATATTTTTCACGAATTGCAGTCCATGGATCAGGAGCTAATTGTTTCATACCAAGTGACATTCTTCTTTCTTCACGATCAAGTGTTAATATTACAGCTTCAACTTCATCACCTACAGAAAGGAAATCCTGTGCTGTGCGTAGATGTTGCGACCATGACATTTCACTAACGTGTGTAAGTCCTTCAACACCAGGGGCAATTTCAATAAATGCACCATAATCAGCAAGAACAACAACTTTACCTTTAACGTTATCACCAATTTTAAGATCAGTACTCAATGAATCCCATGGATGAGGAGTAAGTTGCTTTAATCCTAGTGCAATACGTTTTTTATTTTCGTCAAAGTCAAGGATAACAACTTTAAGTTTTTGATCAAGTTCAACAACTTCTTCTGGATGTTTAATACGACCCCATGATAAGTCGGTAATATGAATTAAGCCATCAACACCACCTAAGTCGATAAACACACCATACGTAGTAATATTTTTGGCAATACCTTCAAGTACCTGTCCTTTTTCAAGTTTAGCAATAATTTCAGCTCTTTGTTGCTCAAGTTCGTCTTCAATAAGAGCTTTATGAGAAACAACAACGTTTTTATATTCATGATTGATTTTAACCACTTTAAATTCCATGGTTTTGTCAACATAAATATCGTAGTCTCTAATTGGTTTAACATCAATTTGTGAACCTGGCAAAAATGCTTCTATACCAAATACATCAACAATAAGTCCACCTTTTGTACGACATTTAACGTAACCATTAATAACTTCTTCGTTATCGTGAGCTTCGTTGATTCTATCCCATGATTTAAGAGTACGGGCTTTTTTATGAGAAAGTATCATCTGACCATTTGTGTCTTCCTGATTCTCAACATAAATATCAACTTTGTCGCCAACTTTGATGTCGGGGTTATATCTGAATTCATTAAATGGAATGATTCCGTCAGATTTATAACCAATGTTTATAACAACCTCGCGATTGCTAATACCTACTATGGTACCATCAATTACTTCATGTTCAACGATTGAGCTTAGTG
The DNA here is from genome assembly GCA_937912115.1 of uncultured Bacteroidota bacterium. Taxonomy (GTDB): domain Bacteria; phylum Bacteroidota; class Bacteroidia; order Bacteroidales; family F082. The sequence continues at coordinate 2,846 of CALDOI010000127.1, forward strand.
AACTTGAGTAAATATTTTCAAGTTTGGCTCTTTCTGTTGATGAATAAATATCTTGTTTCTTTGTAAGTGCTTCCCAGTCAAATTCCGCAGGAATTTCAGCTTCAGCAGCTACTTCTTCCTCTTGTGCGGTGAATGCTACCTCTTCTTCGACTACTTTTACTTCTTCTTCAACTACAGGAGCTTCAACAATAACCTCTTCAATAACTGGAGTTTCAGCTACAGGTTCTTCTTTTGTTTCTTCAACAACCACTACTTTATCGTCAACAACTTTTTCAGTGATGGCCTCAATTTCAGGGGTCGTTTCTTCTTGGGTGGGTAGTGCTGCTACTTCCTCGTTCTCAGTAGGTTCGGTAGCTTTGTTTTCTAATTCTGACATTAAAAATTAATTATGTTTCTTAATCAACCGTCCGATTACTTGTGATTAGAAACCGATTATACATTAGTTTGTGATTTTAAGAATTTGGATTATAATTGATTACCAAAATTCCGGACACCTTAAAATCGGGCTGCAAAAGTACTAATATTTATCTAATTGTAAAAATTTATTCGTAGATATTTTTGAGGCAATTATTTGTGCTATATTTGCCACCTGAAAACCAATCCTTTTATGTTGGTAAGCATCAGATTAACAAACTATTAAATTAAATACTAATGGCTTTAAACTGTGGTATAATTGGCTTGACCAATACTGGTAAAACAACAATTTTCAATTGTATGTCGAATACGAAAGCTCAAAGTTCAAGTTATGCGTTTAGTGCAACTAAATCAAATATTGGCATTGTTGATGTTCCCGACCCAAGGCTGTTCAAACTTAATGATTTAGTTCATTCGGAGAAAGTAATTCCTGCTTCTGTAGAAATAGTTGACGTGCCAGGATTGGCCAAAGGAGCTAGTGAAGGAGAAGGAGTTGGAAATAAATTTTTAGCAGATCTACAGCAAACAGATGCCTTAATTCATGTATTGAGATGCTTTGATGATGAAAACCTTGCTCATATAGAAGGGTCAGTTGATCCTGTTCGTGATCTTGAAATAGTTGATTTTGAACTTCAGGTACGTGACCTTGATCTTGTAGAAAGAAAACTTGTGAGGCTCGATAAGCTTACCAAATCAGGTGATAAAGATGCAAAGCGAGGCATTGAGGCGCTCACGAAATACAAAAATCATCTAGAAAATTTTGGTAATGCACGCACTGCTCCCATTGAGGAGGGAGATGAAAAATATATTCAGGATATTCAGTTGTTGACTAATAAAGCGGTTATGTACGTTTGCAATGTTGATGATGCATCAGCAATTAACGGAAATGATTATGTAAAAGCTGTAATTGATTATTTAGGAAAAGAAGAGCAAGTAATAGTTGTTGCCGGTGAATTAGAAGCTGAGATATCTGAGCTTGAAGATGAAAATGATAGAATTGAATTTTTATCAGATGCCGGTCTTGAAGAACCCGGAGTTAATAGACTTGTCCGTGCCGCTTATGATGCATTAAATCTTCAGTCGTTTTTTACTGTTGGACCAAAGGAAATAAGAGCCTGGACAATTAAAAAGGGAATGAAAGCTCCTGAAGCCTCTGGTGTTATTCATAGTGATTTACAGCGTGGATTCATCCGGGCAGAAGTTATTAAATATGATGATTATATCCAATATGGCTCAGAACCGGCCGTAAAAGATGCTGGGAAATTTCATGTGGAAGGCAAGAATTATATAGTTGAGGATGGTGATGTGATGCACATTAGGTTTAATGTTTAGAAGAAGCAAGAAACAAGATTCAAGAAATATAAATAGCGCAAGTCTTAAGCGTAGGATCGTGTGTTGAGACTTGTGCTTTTGTCCTCAAGCTAAGTTGAGCCCAAGTCGCTTCGCACTGGCTTACCCGACAGACTTGCGCCATTGGGGACTCGCTAGTGATTATAATAAAAGCCACAAACTCACATTTAATCTGTGAATCTGTGGCTCATTTTATTCAAACAAAATTGTTATTTTATTCATTCTTAAATACAAACATCCCTTTTTCAACATCAACCATTATTTTTTCATTTGAGACAAGTTTACCAGAGAGAATCATCTTAGATAATTGATTAAGAATCTCGCGTTGGATTACTCGTT
>CALDOI010000128.1 GCA_937912115.1 uncultured Bacteroidota bacterium
GAAAATATTTTCGACCAAGTCGTTTATTTTTTGTTCATCGGGATCATTAATACTTCTCGATGCGGCTTCCACAGAATCAGACATCATCACAACAGCAGTTTCCTTGGTAAAAGGAGCCGGGCCATGGTAGGTAAATTCACTCTGGTCAACTTCCATCCCCGGATTCAACTTGCGTTCAAGTCTATAAAAATACTCAACTCTGCGAGTACCATGATGTGTACGAATAAAATCAATAATCTGCTCAGGAATACCTGCTTTTCGAGCCATTTCAATACCCCCAAGAACATGGCCAATAATAATTTTAGCACTTTCTTCAGATGATATTTCATCATGGGGATTATGCCCTGCAACCTGATTTTCAACAAAAAACATCGGATTCTTCATTTTCCCAATATCATGATAAAGAGCCCCGGTACGTGCAAGCAAGGCATCACCACCTATTTCATATAATACTTCAGATGCTAAATTTGCAACCTGTAGTGAGTGCTGAAAGGTACCTGGTGCCTTCACACTTAAATCACGCAGCAAGGTATTGTTAGTATTTGATAATTCTAACAAAGTTAATTGTGTAATCATTCCAAACATTTTCTCGTAAAGAAAAATCAATGGAAATGCTAATAACACTAACATTGAACTACCTGCAAAATAACCAATTGTACGCCATGAAAAGCTCTCAATAGAACCTTCCTGTATTAGCAACATGCTAACATACACTATTGTATATGTTATAAATACCATTAATGTGGCTCTAAATAAATCAGAACGTTTACTTAATTTCTGAACTGAATAAACAGCAATTACACCTACTATAGCTTGGGTAAAGAAAAACTCAAAACTATTTGGTGCGTAAAATCCCAACAACATCAGTGTAACCAAATAAACAAAAATGGCAATTCCTGCATCCAAAAAGGCAGCAATAACAATGGGTAGCAAAGCAAATGGAATTAAATATGTCCAATTGGGGAAAGCAATAAAAACGAGGTCAGTTATTGAAATAAAAATTATCTGAGTTATTATTAGAAGTACAATGTATTTTAGTTTATCGTAGAATTGTTTCCGGTAAAACTTCATAAATAGGAATTGAACCAAAAACAATAAAGTAACGAGCGAAATCATCCCTATTATTATATACGACTTGGAATCGGATGTATCAAGCTCCTTTTCGTAATCATATTTCAGTGAAATTAATGTTTGATATTTATCGGCTGTTACAAGTTCTCCTGTAGATATAATTAACTCCCCTTTTTGTACAAGTCCACGGGTTGTTGAAATGTTTTTCACCAATTCTTCTTTTTCAGTTTTATTCTTGCTTTCATCAAAAATTACATTTTGAACCAATGATCGAGAAATAACATTTTGCAACAATATACTATCCGATACATTTAACTTTTCAATACTTTTCCGTGTATCTTCAATAGCTGATCGTATGTCGAAAAGTTGCCCTAAAGTAGTTACAGCAACAACATTCCCCTGTATTAATCTCAATTGAAAATAAGAATCTTTTCCCTCAATGGCAGGGTTATACCGAATAATGCCCCTACTTTCGAACTTTTTATATAGCTTCAATAAGAACTTTTCGTATCTGGCAGAATCCGTTCTAATTGAATCAGCAGTATGTAACTCCCAGGCTACTTTAAAGTTTTCGATAAGTTGTGCCTCTCCAGCCTTAGCTATGTCATCATCATATCTAAAATATGGAACAAAGGAGGATTCTATTTGTTTCTTTTCTTCATCAATTTGCCCAGATGTTTTTAGTATGGCAAAATTGAAAGGTGCAATAAGGTCATCGTGACTCCACGGTTTACCTATTTGAAATTCATATTTAAAAAAGCTCTCCTTTGGACTTACCCATATAACAACCCCAATGGCTAAAATAAATATGAAAACCTTTAATATCTCGTAATAATTATGTTGTATTTTTGAAAAAAGTGTATTCATTTGAATTTTTTTGACGTGGCAAAATTAATCAAAAGAAACAATAAACTAAATTTTTCTTCCAATGGCGATGTATGGCATATGTGAATTATCACTTGTTCCAATCCGAAAACAGCCTTCGGATCAAAGCGAGATGATTAATCAGTTAATTTTTGGTGATACAATAATTATTGAGGATCATGAAAAACAATGGTATCTGACTAAAACTGTTCATGATATGTATGAGGGTTGGATAGATAAAAAGCAAATTAAGATTATTAATGAGTCTGAATTTAACAGTATAAATAATGAAGACGCGGTTTACTTGAGTGATGTTTATGGCATTGCAAGAAATGACAATGGTAAATCCATTAATTTAGTGTTGGGTACACGTCTGCCGAATTACCGTGATAACACAATCTCTATTTCCGGTATAAACTATAGCATTGAATGTAATACTAAGGGTAATTCACATCCTGTAAATTCCAATATAATTGTTGAAACTGCAATTCAATATCTTGGAACACCTTATCTATGGGGTGGCAGATCTCCTTTTGGAATAGACTGTTCTGGACTTGTTCAGGTTGTTTTTGGCATGTTTGGGATACATCTTAAAAGGGATGCCCACCTGCAAGCGGAGTCGGGTATTACAATTAATTTTATTAATGAAACTCTACCAGGTGATATTGCATTTTTCGACAACAGTGAAGGAAGAATTACTCATGTTGGAATCATAATTGGTAATAAACAAATAATTCATGCTTCCGGTGAAGTAAGAATCGATAATATTGATCATCAGGGTATTTATAATGAGAAGGATAAGAAATACACCCATAATCTAAGAATAATAAAAAGGCTACTATAGATTTGATAACAACCTCATCAATAGAGTCTAAACTTTGAATGAATCATAGCATTATTGCTTAACCGATTCTTATACACCTCATCTATAAACATATCACGTACTCCAACTTCTACTCCTTCTGCCCAGTGCCCCACCATGCCACCACCTCCGGCATTACCAGTTGTTAGCACAGCAAACATAATTTCCCTTGTTGCAATATCAAAAAATGTAACCCATTGCATTGAGTATTCTTCAGCCTTATTAAAATTAACCAAATTAATAACCATGCCAATTCCTTGTGATTCGTTAATCACATAAGAATTGATTATCTTTTGAAGATCATCAATTGAAATACAGAAATTTCCATACTCTACAAAATTATTATAATCTCGTTTAAAGTAATATTGAAATATTGGTGTACCCATCAACATATGTGGCTTATTCATCCATTTACTAAGTTGATCAAAACCCACCCGATTACTTAATACATCATTCCAATCGTTGAAATATTCTTGTATCAATTTTACACTTTGGTTCATCTTTTTAGGATTGCTTAACTTTAGATAGGTGAAATCATATCCATAGTAAACAATATCCTGACGAAAAAACACTTCGTTTGAACGATTGCCAAAAATTTTTGCTCCTCTTGATTTTTGTGCCTGACAATTTGATGTCCCAATATTTGAATCATAAATAAATTCTTTTGGATTGTCAGCTATAACACTTGTAATCTGGCTTGTGGGAGTTATTGTTTTAACCGAACTAAAAACATCCTTATCCCCCGATTGATATTTAATCATAAATATCTCAGATTTCTTAAGATGATAAGTGGGGCCATTAATATTCGAGTATTTCTTGTAATCAATGTTCTTGTCATTAATTTCCAATACCTTAGCCTCAATTTCATCTCCGTTAATAAGGATTATATAATCCTGGCTGGTTAAGTGAAGTGCAAATAATAATATTAAAACAGTCAGTAGATTTTTCATTTCCCCGAGTTTATAGTTAATAATTTCAAAGATATGGAAAAAATTAATCCATACTCATTGTTTAAAAAATCAGACAAGATGTCATTTAAAGAATCCTCTTAACTACATAAAATATCTAATGTACAACCACGTATTACTTACTGAACTTTAAAATACAAATAACTAAGGCTATATCGCTTAAATATCACCTTTTGGCATAATTTGTGATACGATGCAATCATCAATGATGAATCAAAATAATCAATCTTAAATAATAAATAAAAATGGTATTACAAACAAATTTAAAACACGTAGCTACTGCAAAAGATCATGCAGAAATTATTAAAAACAATGAAAATGTAATGATTTGCTGTGGACGCATGGGACCTATGTGTCTACCGGTTTACGACATAATGGAAAATCTACAGGACGAATATTCAAATGTTGCATTCCGCGATATGCTATTTGACAGTCCTGAAGCTGCAGTTATTAGAAATCACCCGGCATGTAGCAGTTTTATGGGGCTTCCATTTGTAGTTTACTATAAGAAAGGTGAACTTGTAGCAGCAACATCAAGTATTCAAAACCATGAACAAATTACTGAAATATTAAACCGTGAGTTTAGTTCGTAGGATGAAGTTTGTTAAGTAAATCACATTTATAATGGAAGAAAAGCAATATGACGTGATAGTCCTTGGTGGTGGTCCGGCAGGACTAACAGCAGGAATATATCTTTCCCGGGCAAAAGCCAAGGCACTTATTATTGATACCGGCACAATCGGTGGACAAACAGTTCTTACATATGAAGTGGCTAATTATCCCGGTGTTGAAATGATATCAGGATATCAACTAAGCTCAACAATACGTAAGCAGGCACAATCATTTGGATGTGATATTATTTCAAATGTTAGCGTAACGAACCTTGTTTTGGATGATAAGCTGAAATCAGTTGTAGTAAATGGAAAACTGAAGTATACTGCAAAATCGGTTATTCTGGCAACCGGTGGAAAATCGAGAACATTAAATGTTCCAGGAGAAGATAAATTTAAAGGCAAAGGAATTTCATATTGCGCAACATGTGATGGCGATTTCTTTCAGGATAAAGAAATAGTTGTTGTTGGAGGTGGAAACTCAGCACTTGAAGAAGCTGATTCATTAACCAAATATGCCAGTAAAGTAACTGTTCTGCATGAGTTTGATCATTTTCAGGCATTACAACATGC
>CALDOI010000129.1 GCA_937912115.1 uncultured Bacteroidota bacterium
CATGATAGTTTAGCATCCTTTCATAGTTATTTCCAATGTATTCATACCCATCCGAAGCTCCAAATGAAACACCATAAATCTCCTGAAGATATTCCTCGGGAATATATTCGTCAATATCCCTGTTAAACCATCCTATGAAATATTTAAGGAATCGCAAGTATGATTTTGAAGGAATGAGAGTGTTTATCTGTTCAACAAAAGCATCTTCCTGAATTTTAATTAGCTCTTTGGTTAACTTTCCATTAATTACGCCAATTTCAAACGGGCTGCCCTCAAGATACATCTCCCAAAGACCATATTTGTTTTTCTTTAACCAGCTATTACCAACTCTAAAAAAATCGGGCGAAGGATTTCCCCTTTCCATCTCCAATACTGATATATCAATAATTTCAGGGGGAGTTATTTTTGTTTTTAGATTATATACTACAACCAATCCAATTATAATCACAGCCAACACAATAATAAAATTGCGAAAAACTCTTATCCAAACATCCTTGCGTTTTTCTTTAGTTATCTGCATTTATTTCCTTTAACAGGTTATTAGTTCCAACAAATTCTCCACAAGTTAGTATAGCACTTAAACTAACACCCAGCATACCATGCAGGTTTAAGTTTTGTCCGGTAAATAGCAAATTACCAATTTTAGTTCTTGGTGATATATATGATCCTACAGGGTTATTGCAATCGCGAAGTGTGCCATACATGGAACCGTTTGGTGACCCAAGATAATCATTATATGTTAGTGGTGTTGAAACATTGTATTCAACTATATTACCCTTTAACTCGGGAAAAGTTTTGCAAACCAAATCAATGAGTTGTTGGGCTTTCTTGTTTTTAAAATCCACATAATCAGCCCCTCGTTTATTTATGGGAAGATCTTTCCATTGGGCAACTTCTTCAAACTTCATATGAGTAAGCAATCCAATACACGAGGAATATTCGCTTCCGTTTTCCGGAATCCCACAATGCAAAAAGTAATGTTCGGGCCAAAGTTTTTCGTCATAATACGATGCATACCACACATCATTTCGCTTATAGTAATTGTAATTTGCATTAATATATTTGAATGTATCTTTTTTCACATTAATATGAACGGCAAAGGCCGACAAAGTGTTCTCCTTGTTATTCATTCTATTACGGAAGGATTTTTTTATTAACCCTTCTCCAATCAGGTTCATCGTAGTTGAAGGGTGGAGGTCGGAAATAACGTGACCTGCTTCAAAAGTTTGATTGTCTTTTGTTTCAACCGAAGTAATACAATTATTCTTAATTACAAGATTTACTACTTCTTTTTTTGTTAACACTTCGCCACCTCTTCTAATTATTTCATCAGCTAATTTATGTGCAATTTGGTCACTACTCCCCACAATTCGGTATGAGCTTGAAATAAAATGGTTATTTATTAGAGCATGAATATAGAACGGCGATTTTTCTTTTACCCCGGCATAAACGAAATTCAGAGCGCTTAAGACTTGCCTTAGTTTAGGGTTTTTTGTTATTGATGATATATGATCCCATGCATTTATTCGAAGGTATTTATCAGCAGAATCAGATCCATTTTCATTACTCTTTAATTGATAGATATTTTGGGTGTCGATTGTATTTTTTATTTCTGAGACATAGTTTTCAATTGCATCTTGTTCATCAGGAAAATATTCGATCATCTGATTTTTAAAATTCTGATAACCAATTGGAAATTTATATTCTATTCCGCCGATATTGAAAATATCAAATCCGGTTTCATCCAATCTTTGGTACTCAATACCATCAAAAAGATTGAAATATTTAAAAATCTTATTAAGTGTTTGTCCTTCGTCAAGGCTTCCCATATAGTGCATGCCTGTACTAAAGGTGCAGCCTTTTCTATTGAAGGATTGTAATGAACCTCCAATTTGATTATTCTTTTCAAGTACCAGCACTTTGTTACCCCTTCTGCTGAGGATAACTCCACAAAGTAATCCGCCAAGGCCGCTGCCAATTATGATTTTATCGTATTTATTTTTCAAATTAAGTCGTATTATTTAGAGCAAAGATAATACGTAAATCAAATTTGACGTCCTCTTGGTATTATCAATAATCCTAAGTTTAAAGTTATGGTTTCGTGCAATCGTTTCTATCATAGATTTGGAAACAAACTCCAGTTTAAATTCTGCTTTGTTAAATCCTAAGTTCGTTGAAAATAATTCTGTAATCCTGGTTCCTAAATGTCTGTTGACCATATCTTTGTTCGCGTCACGGATGATTATTAGTCCGTTACCATTTAATTTTTTAATGCAGGATTCCACTACCTCTATTTGTGATTTTTCAGGCAAATAGTGAAGTACATCATTCATAATAAATACGTCAGAGTAATCGACATCAACCTTTGTTATATCTCCCGTTAAGAAATTTGCATTATCTGATTTAATTGCGCAGTGGTTTGCTACGCCGATTTTATCAGCATCATAGTCGATGCCGGTTATATCTCGATCTTTGGAAACAAGGTTTAGCATTAGCGGCAGATATCCATAGCCACAACCCAGATCAGTAATTGTGCATTTTTTAGGAATAAGATCGTTGAAGATATTGTAATTGTCTTCCAGATTGAGCTTTATGCGTGTATACCACTCCAACACAGGGCCTTTATATAGGAAATTCTTTTTAATAAAATCATTAAAATAGTCTGGTGTTTCCAACATTGTAGCCACCTTATAATATTCTTCTTCAAAGTATTTTTTTACATTCTTGGCTTGATCTCTTGCGGTGATTCCATACTCACCGTCTGAAAGTCTAATTCGTGGAAGGAATTTTGTAACAGCAGTTGCCCTTTTTAAAAAGAATTCACTTTTCTTTAGAGCTTCCTTTTGTCCGTATATAATAATAGGGAGTATGTCTAGATTTAACTCAGAGGCCAAATAAAAAGCTCCTTTATGAAACCTCTTTAATTTACCACCTTCTGAACGATGACCTTCTGGGAATATAACAACCGAATATCCTTCATCGGTTTGTTTTTTAACCTGATTAATTATGGATTCATAATCGCCACCAACTTTAATAAATCCTGCGTATCTGAGGGCAGGTCCATAGATTGGATTGCTGAAATTTCGAGGATTGGTTAGCACAACAACTCTATGGTTCAGTAACATCATCAGCATTAAGTCGATATGTGATTGATGGTTTGCAATAATTATTGCCGGTTTTGTGTAATCTTCGTTGTTGGGGTTAATAATAATTTTTTTCGAAACAAAGTTCATGTAAATCATAAACCAGGTTAGGTAACGAAAAAGTTTGTGTATAAATAGCTTCTTTGCTTTTGTTGGGATTGGAACAACGCGAAATAATAACGATATAATTGAGAGGATTATTGATCCACTAACGAAAACGAATAATGCCCACATTGAGAACAAAAAGTCGACAAGTGTTATGGGACGATTTCTTAATCCCTTTTTATATGTAACCAGCCACTTAAATATTGCAGGGAGCAGGGTAAATGTGATAAATATTACCGACAATATTCCGATAATCGACATTGTTGCAATTGATCGTAACGCAGGATGAGCCGCAAAAATAAGTACTCCAATTCCAAGCAAAGTAGTTATCCCAGACAGTATTACAGAAACTTTATACGAACTAATATCATGAATGCCGTATTTATATTCAAGAAGTAATCCACGCATTATAAAAATACTGTAGTCGATACCTAATCCGAATATAAATGTGAGTATTATTATATTGAATATATTGAATTCAATTCCTAAGATGCCCATTATTCCCACTGTCCATATCCAGCTTAAAATCATAGGTATCATAGTAATAATTGTTAGCTCAATTCTACCGTAAGCCAGCAGTAGTATTATAAATACTAATGAAATGGAGATAAGGACAAGCTTGTTAAAATTATCCTTAAGAATAGTAACAAATTCACTTGTTATTAATCGTTTGTCAATAATCCAGGCTGTTTGATTTTCATTAAAAGTATCATAAACTTTAGTTATGTCTTCATCTCTGTTATTAACCTTAACCACATTAATTATTGCTGATAGTGTATCCGTTTCAATAATAAAATTTTCTAAAAATAGGTGATTAATCACGCCAGTGTCATCAAATGAAACAGGTTTAAATTCAGCCTTTATCCATGCCTCAAATTTACCGAATGCTCCATCTCTAAATCCCAATGCCTGAGCTTCTGTATTAATTTCAGTAATTACTTTTTCTCCATTTATTTTCCAATAACTATTCCATCTGTTAATGGCTTTAACTTGTTCACTTTGTGATGGGAATATATTATTTACTACAGATGCATTTTGAATTGTACCTTCATCTATTAGCTTATTAATGAGCTTTGATGTTATGTTATTATTTTCCATTGCATCATCCGGATTATTTCCCGGTGACACTATGTAGATTGTTTTTTTGCTTAGGTTAGTTACCTTGTTTAGTCGCTGCTCAACTTGCTTAAGTTCATCACTCATGTAGTTGTTCTTCATCATGTCAGCATCAAATCCAACTTGTTTTGAAAAAAAGAAAAGAACTATAGTTGCAACAACAATACCAAGTTTTAACACACTATTTTTTGAAAAGTTAAATCCTGCAATCTTGTCAATCCAATTAATATTATGGGTTATGGATTGTCCTTTTTTAATTCCGGTGAGGTGGGGGAGAACAATGAGGGAGAAAAGTGCTGCACTAATTATACTTATTGCTGCAAACAGCCCCAAATCATTTAGTGCTTCTGAATTAACAAAATACAATGATAAAAAGGCGGATGCAGTAGTTAGACTGCTAAGAATTACCGGTGTAGACAGGTTTTTGAAAATCAGTCTATGTGATCCATGTTGCCGGAAATGTGAATAAATGTGTAGCGCGTAATCAACTGATATTCCCAGTAAAACTGATCCAATACCAAGGGAGATGGCTGATATTTCCTTCTTTAGTATAAATAACATTGCCAACGATACTAAGGCTCCAAATGCAACCGGCAAGAAAACAATAAAGAAAGTACGCTTGCTACGGAAAAACAGTGTAATAACCAAAATTAATACAATCATGGCCAAAGTAACGGTAATAATTATATCCTTTTTTATTTGGTTAGCGTTTCCAAGGGCAACAACTGCATTTCCAAAATAATCTACCCTAATATCAGCATAATCGTTTTTTGTTAGATTTTTTATAATATCATCTATACCATCAAACAGGATATTATTATTGGCAGTTTTATTTGTTGATGTGGGGGTTAATAGGAAAATAATATTACGCTTATTATCGGAAATAAAATAGCGGTTGTATATCTGAAAGTCATTGTCAATATTAGCTGATTTAAATTTGTTTAGTGCGATGGGAGTGAAGTAAAGAGGATCAACGGCTATAAATTTTTTTGTTATGAACGAAACCGGCGACATAAGAGTTGAGTAGTTAGTCGCTAAAGCATTTTCAATATTTTCAGATTTGATAAGAGTATCAATTACTTTGTAATCTTCTTCTGTAAGAAAGAGCGGAAGATTGCTTAATACTGTATTATAAACTTCCATCATTTCTGCCTGACCGGGCGCAAAATCAATTGATTGTACGAGATCGGGAACATACCTGGAATTAATTGAGTCTGTTAGTCGATCTGCAAAATCTGAAAGTAAATTTGGGTTCGATTTAGTTGTGTCTTTCAGGCTAATATTAAATACAACTTTATCCATGAATTTTGAATTGGAATACACAAAATTCATATTGTTAATTTTATCTGTATCAGGAAGTATTTTAGTGATATCTTCCGAAAGTTTAAGCTGGCTGGCAAAAAATGCACTTATCAATAATATCACAACCAAGATAAATAGTGAGAAAATTTTGAACTTCTCAATCAATCTGTATATGGCTATAAAAAGTTTACTCATTGGGTGTTGTCATCGTTGTTGTCATTGTTGTCGTTGTTGGCTTTCATAACATTAATTTAAGTTAACTTGATAAGCTTGAGAACCAGACAACATTTAATTTTATTTTCTACTTCCTTTAGTTAATTTTAGAATTATATACGATACACCACCAGCAAAAGTTCCTAGTAGTAATCCGAGCAATAAACTTCCAATAACATATTGAAGTATGCTATATCCAAATTCATTTAGTGTACTGTAGAATCCACCATGCATTACTTGTTGTTTTAAGTACTCGATTGTTTCGGAAGTGAATTCACGCGGATTTTCCATGAGGATACCACCAACCAAGTAACTAAAATAAATAATTATTGGAATAAATGGAGGTAAACTAATATTGGAGAATGCTAATACTATAATTTTATTGAGTCGGAAAAAATGAGCAAGCAATGCAGCAACAACCATTTGAAATCCCCAAATGGGAGTTATCCCCATAAATACACCAAATCCAATAGCCATTGAAATCTTATAAGTATTCTCATTATGGAGCATTATTTGCTCTTTCACTATTTTTGTAAACTTATTTTTTGCAAGATATTTAATTGCTCTTAAGGGGATTATGTACAAAAATGTGATCAATACTAATATTGTATTTAGTATACTGATCCGTGTGAAATCTGGTAATGGTCTGAAATGGGTTATTCGTTCATTAACTGGTGGATAATAAACTTTTACAGGAATAGGCACTATATTTATATTACTCCAAGCTGATCTAACTAATACTTCAATTTCAAATTCAAACTTTTTGGTAAAAAATCTGGTTTTTTTATACAACTTTATTGGATATAATCTAAAACCAGATTGTGTATCCGGGAGCTTCTGATTTGTTTCGGCCCAGAACCAGAAGTTTGAGAATTTATTGGCAAAAGTGTTTTTCGCAGGCATTCCCACTGCTTCAATATTTCTGGATCCAATTATTAAAGAATCAGGAATTTTTTTAAGCTCTTCGATAAATAATAGAATATCATCAGCAAAATGTTGCCCATCTGAATCAATTGTTATTGCATAGTCAAAGCCCATTGACAATGCCTTTCGAAAGCCAGTTTGTATTGCCCAACCTTTTCCCTTGTTCTCATCATATCTTATTATTTCTAAAGAGTCATAGTCTTTAAGAATTAAAGGTGTGTTGTCGGTTGAACCATCGTCCACAAGAATTATATTCTGATTATATTTAAGAACGCCATCAACAACCTGTTTTAATGTGTTAGCATTATTGTAGGTTGGGATAATAACACAAATTTTCTGATTGAGGATAGTATTGATTTGGTTCAAATTAGAGATCTTTAGTTGGGTTTGTTTTTATTCCAATTCATTGGGTTATTTTGTATATAAGTTTTAATTCGACTATATTCTTCCATATTTCGAATTATGTGATCATGATAGTTTGATTGCCATAGCTTATTATCTTTATTATATTTTGCCAGATCAAGATTATTTTGATCAATAAAATCATCAATTTTTGTAATTACAGAGGATTTATATCCGGCTATAAAGGATGATATGGATTTAGGTTTTCGGTATAGTTTTGGATTTGTTTTATCTAGTCCGGTTTCTAGTCGAGCTGGACGGCCGGTTTCTAATTGATCCGGATGGCCACTATCTAGTCGAGTCAGACGGTCGCTATTTAATCGAGATGGATGGTCGCTATCTAGTCGAGATTGATGGTCGCTATCAAGTCGAGCCAGACGGTCGCTATCTAGTCGAGCTGGACGGTCGCTATCTAGTCGAGCTGGACGGTC
>CALDOI010000130.1 GCA_937912115.1 uncultured Bacteroidota bacterium
TCTAACCACTTTTCAATATCAGTTGTACGTGCATGACGAAATACACGTTTAAGATCTTTTTTACTAGGGTCAACTTGTTTGCGCCTCATTTGGTTTTTAACAAGCTCTCCTGCTAAACTTACGATTCCGATATCATGACCTGGAGATGCCTCAACAGCAACAATTTCACCTTTAGTTAATATCATATCAATTGGAGAGGTGAAAAAATCTTTTCTCCCATTTTTAAACCTTACTTCAACGATATTATACTCAGAATTAAGGGATGAATCCTTATATTCGGAAAGCCAATCATGGGCGCTTAACTTGCAGCACCGTAGCTGATTAACAAAAAGATCGCCAGGTTCATTTCCACGCACAGTACAGCATCCCCTTGAGCGAATTATATTTTCTTGTTGTGAATTATTTCTATTTGCTTCTTCCATGTCCTATCTACCTGTTCTATCTCTGTATTTAATCTGACAAAGATAATCATAAAGTTTGTTTTTAGTTATGTGCAATATTATTAGATTAAGTTAGCACACATAAGTGTAAATGACCAAAACATAATCGATTGCTGATAATATTAAAAATGAAAAATTGTCCTTATAATCAAAAATATACCAAATCCTGAAATACCAATTCCAGCTATTTTGTTAATCAAAATAAGAAATTTATGGGTAACAATACTCTTAAGTTTACTGGCAGCAAATGTTTTAATGACATCGGTTAATAGTACGATTGATAAAGTTCCGGAAAAGAAAATAATAAGCTTAGTTGAATCTGCATTAAAACGAGCAGTAATACCCACAATTATGCTGATCCAAAAAATCCATACAAATGGGTTAACTGCGTTAAGTAAAAATCCTTTAGCTATATAAATTAAACCATGAGGAGTTTTGATATCGTTATTGGTTTCAGCATCTTCTACTTCGGTTTTCTTTAAGTAAGTAACTATACCAAAAACTATTAGCAAAACTCCTCCAATTATACCAATATTGGAGAAGTTTTGAAAGTTACTCATTATGCTTGTTGCACCAAAAATACATAAAGTAACTATTATTAAATCGTTTAAGAATATACCAAAAGCAAGTAATATTCCAGGTAATAATCCTCTATAGATTCCAGTTTGTATCAATGCAAAAAATGCCGGTCCAAAGCCAAACAAGAAGGCTAATGATAACCCCAAAACTGTTCCTTCAATAAAAACATCCATAGACAGGACTAAGCTTTTTTCTCAATTAGATTGTGTTTTTTAAGGTACGCATCCCATTCCTCAATGCGTGAATTTTTCAGGACTCTTGGGAATTTATTGGCGCTACCTTCTTTACCGGCTTCCTTCATGAAGTCATAAAAAATCTTTGATGGAAGTACTGTAACACAAATATCTTTTATTGCTTCCATCCTTTCAACACGGTAGTCATCATTTAGATTTTTTAAATGGGCATCAATAATTTTTGCAGCCTGATCACCATCAAGTTTGTCATCGGTTCCTATGTACCACCTGTGAGCGAACAAACTTCCATGTCGTACTCCTGCAACAGTAAATTCTTTTACTTCAATGTCAAGGTCATCCTGAAGTAATTCAACAGCGCGGTTCATGTTTTCCTGTGATAGATGCTCACCACAAATACTTATGAAATGTTTCGTTCGTCCGGTTATGATAATCTCCGAACTTTCTTTGTCAACAAATTTTATAGTATCACCCAGTAGGTATCTCCAAGCACCAGCGTTAGTCGACATTAATAATGCATAATCAATTCCTTCTTCTACCTCGCCAATTGTTAGTGTTTGTGGATTTTCACGAAAATTTCCTTCCTCATCAAAATTGTTGCTGTTAAAAGGTACAAACTCATAATAAATACCATTATCAAGAACAAGTTCCATTCCTTTTCTATTCCTGCCGTTTTGATAAGCAATATATCCTTCGGATGCGAGGTACGACTCATTGTAAAATAATGGTTTAGCAACAAGTTTCTCAAAACTCTTTACGTAAGGTTTAAATGATACACCACTGTGAACATAGGCTGCAAGGTTTGGCCAAATGTCGTGAATGGTATCAACTTTATACTCTTCTATTATTCTTTCCATTAATATTTGTACCCACGCTGGTACCCCAACCAGAATACCAATGTCCCAGGTTGGCGCTTTACGTACCATTTCATTTAGCTTAGTGGCCCAATCATGGGTTCGTGATATGCGTCGTCCCGGACGATAGAAATGTTGAAACCAAAATGGAATATTGCCGGCAGTAATACCTGATAAATCACCTTCATAATATGTTCCGTTATATTGAAGATGGGTACTACCCCCAATCATTAGAATTCCTTTCTCATAAAATTCGAGGGGGAAATCTAATTTCGTTGTGGAAATAAGCTGCCTTAAAGTAACTTGTTTAATTCCACGTAGCATATCGCTGGTTATAGGAATATATTTACTGGATGCATCAGATGTACCTGAGCTTAGCGCAAAATATTTAACACGACCCGGCCATGCTACATACGATTCGCCGTTTAAAGCGCGATACCACCAACGTTTATACATTGTTTGGTAATCATGAACAGGTACAGTTTCGGAAAATGCTTTTGGCAGATTTGAAGAGGTAAGCAATTTTGAAAACTTATAGTGCTCGCCAATGGCAGTAAATTGTGACTTTTGAATAAGTTTTACCAACTCTTTATTTTGAGAAACAACGGGGTTGTTTTGTCTACGCTGTTTCTCAACAGGTAGATTTCGTAATTCAAAAGCTTTCTTTATTATACTTCCAAGTATCGGCATAGATTCATAAATTATAAGCAAACAAATTTATGAAAATTTAGCTACAATAAACCTAATTCCAATTTCGCCTCTTCTGTCATCATATCCTGATCCCATGGGGGCTCGAAAGAAATTTCAACTTCAGTTTCAATTACACCTTTCAAATAGCTAATTTCTTCCTTAACCTGAGCCGGCATACTTTCAGCAACAGGACAATTTGGAGATGTTAATGTCATCACTACCTTTACTTTACCCGTTTCATCTATGTTAATTTCATAAATTAATCCAAGGGCATATATATCTACAGGAATTTCAGGATCATAAATATTCTTTAGTACAACAATTATTTTTTCCTCCAGTTCGCGTATCTCGTCTTTATTCATTTTTTTATAATTATTATCCAATTTTTAGATAAATGCTAATTGTTTAATTTTATTTTAAATGCTCTTGCATATAATTGCATCTGCTTTACCATCGATACCAATCCATTGGCACGTGTTGGTGATAGATGTGACTTTAGCCCTATCTCATCAAGAAAATTAAAATCAGCATTAACAATTTCATTGGGAGTGCTGCCTGATAGTACTTTGATTAATAATGATATTATTCCTTTTGTTATTACAGCATCACTATCAGCGGTAAATCTAATTATACCTTTTGCATCTTCCGCATGTAACCAAACCCGCGATTGACATCCAGATATCAGATGTGTTTCATTCTTATATTTTTCATCAATCAAAGGAAGCTCTTTTCCCAACTCTATGAGGTATGAATATTTGTCCATCCAGTCGTCGAACATTGAGAACTCGTCAACTATTGATTGTGCTTTTTCTTTAATTGTCATAAAAAAATGTTTTTTAAACTAACATTGATATTGCCTTTTTTAAACCAACAATAAATATATCTACTTCATCTTTGGTATTATATAATCCAAATGATGCGCGTAGTGTGCCGGATATATTTAAACAGCTCATCAAAGGCTGTGCACAATGATTTCCGGTTCGAACGGCAATTCCCATCTGATCAAGCAAAGTTCCCAGATCGAATGGATGAATACCTTCGATTACAAGCGATAATACTGCAGTTTTATCTTTGGATTCACCGATTACGCTTACGCCTTCAATTTCTTTAACTTTTGCAGTAGCATACTCCAAAAGATCATCCTCATGTTTTCTTATGTTGTCAATTCCAAGTTTATCGATATATCTTAATCCGGCTTCCATGCCAAGTGCTCCTGCTACATCGGGAGTTCCAGCTTCAAATTTATATGGAATTTCATTAAAGGTAGTTCTATTGAAACTTACGGTGCTAATCATCTCACCTCCGAACTGATAAGGCGATAAACGATCGAGCCATTCAGCTTTTCCAAAAAGTGCTCCCATACCCATGGGGCCATATGCCTTGTGCGCTGAAAATGCATAAAAATCGCAATCCAGATCCTGAACATCAACCTTAATATGTGCTATTGCCTGAGCTCCATCAATCAATACCGGAACATTGTGTTTGTGTGCGATCCGTACGATTTCCTTTATTGGGTTGATAGTACCTAGTACGTTGGAAATATGACTAATCGCAAGTAATTTTGTAGAAATGGTTAGCAATTCTTCCAGTTCATTTAAATCGAGTGATCCATCTGGTTGAATTGTTAAATGCTTGAGATTTGCTTTTCGTTTTAAACAAAGCTGTTGCCATGGAACCATGTTTGAGTGATGTTCCATAGCTGTTACAATTATTTCATCATCAGGATTAATATAATCAGACATTGATGTTGCAACCAAATTAATCGATTCAGTAGCTCCTTTCGTGAAAATTAATTCTCGTTGGTTATTTGCTCCGATAAATTCCGAAATATATTTGCGGGCATTTTCAAAATGATCGGTTGCAATCTGACTTAGATAGTGTGTCCCTCGATGAACATTGCTATTCTCTGTTTTATAATATTCAGTAATTCTATTTATTACTTCCCAGGGTTTTTGTGTGGTGGCTCCATTATCGAAATATACCAGAGGTTTATTATGAACCTTCTGGGATAATATTGGAAAGTCGTTTCTTATTTTGGTTAGTTCAAGAGGCATGACATTAAATTTTACTCATATCGATTTCAAATTCAACAGGAATGTCAGGTCTTGAGCAATGTAATACACATTTTTCGCAGATCGACAGATCGCCGCGTAAACGTTTTTTAACCATATCGTCAATACTATCTTTTAACGCTGCTATACTAATTTTATTAGTTACTTCAGTAATAAATGCATACATCAATAATAGTTTGGCATCATTTTCTGATATTCCGCGTTGCATTAAATAAAATAATGCATCCTTATCGAGTTGGCCAACAGTTGCTCCATGACTACATTTTACATCATCAGCATAAATTTCCAGAAATGGCATAGTGTCGATTGATGCTGTTGATGTCATCAATATATTGGCATTTTTTTGAAAAGCTATTGTTTTCTGTGCATCCCTGGCAACATAAATATATCCATTAAAAACACCCGATGCTTTATCATCAAGCACACCCTTGAATAGTTCAGAACTTGTGCAATTTGGAGCTGAATGTATAACCTTTACCTGATTGTCAACGTGCTGTTTGTCGTCCATTAAATACATTCCATTAATGTTGGCATCTGCGCCTTCACCAATTAAATCAACAGTAAATTCATTTCTAATTATTCCTCCGTTAAAAGTCAACACATTAACATTTAGTGTGCTTGATTTTTCTTGTTGAACAAATGTGGAATTAACAAGGGTCGTATTGTTATTTAGGTTTTGAAGTTTGTATAGATCCAGACTGGCATTTTCACCAAGAACTACTTCCGTGTTAGTAACGAGGAATCCGGAATGCTGATTTATTGAGTCGTCACAATGTAGAAACGACAAGCTACTATTTTTACCTACTATTATTAGATTTCTGGTATTAATCATGATGTTTGTGTCACGATTTACCATCTTAAT
>CALDOI010000131.1 GCA_937912115.1 uncultured Bacteroidota bacterium
CTGTGCCATCACCTAAATCGTAAACTGCGGCATCATCTCTGCTATCGTTACCAACAAGTAATCGGTTATCGTTAATTGGAATTAGGTTTGTTTTAAGTATGGTTGATAATACTTTTGGGGATATTTTGCACCCACAACCGGCACCATGGCTATATTGTGTTAGTTTTATATTATTCATATAAGCTGTTTTTCGATTTCCGATGCGTTTTCATAATGATTTGTCGATGGGAGTGGTATTTTAATAACATTCTCACTTATGCGACTGTTCATTCCTTTTGAATACGATTTATCATAATAATTAAGGACAATTTTTGCAACTTCAAAATAGTTTTCATTCTCAAGCAATTCGATGGAGTTTTTCACATTTAACCCACCTAGTCGTTTCGAAATATGTAGTATGGATTCAGCTATTAGTTGGCTATTACAACTAGCATATTCGGTTACCAAGTGTTTAGCTCGTTCATTTTTCGGAATATCTATGAAGTATAATTTCGCATCTCGCATTTGCTTGAAAAATTGCATTGGTATTTTAGCTTTTCCAATGTTATGACTTTCGTCTTCTACCCAAATTGGTTCACGCAAGTTGAGTTTCTTCCATTCCAAAAAGAGGTTATTTTCAAATTGCTCAACTGTTGGTTGAATGGCTTGGCCAATCCCACCAAAAGCCGATCCTTTATGGTTCGCTAGCCCTTCAAGGTCAATAACCTGTTTGCCACGCTTCTTAAGTTCATTTAATATGTGAGTTTTACCACTTCCTGTATATCCTCCTAGTACTTTAAGGTTAACTGGGGTTGCAAGTTTTTCTAATACATAATTCCTAAAAGCCTTGTATCCACCAATAATAACTCTTACATCATTAAAACCGTTATCAACTAAATGTTGTGCAAAAGCGCGACTACGCATGCCTCCTCGCCAGCAATGAACAACAACTTTACCTTTGGGAGCTACTTTTAATGAATAGTTAATGAAACTTTCCAATTTCGGTCTAGCATATTCCAACCCAGTTTTAGTGGCTGCATCTTTCGATTGTTGCTTATAAATAGTACCCACATGCGCTCGTTCATTATTAGAAAACAAGGGAATATTTATTGCGCCTGGGATATGTCCATGTTCAAATTCAGCAGGTGAACGCACATCAATAATTGGCCAATGGAGTGAAAAAGCTTCCTCTATTTTTATTTCACTTAACATAACGGCAAAGGTAATTCATTTTGCCTGCTGTATGATAACTAGAAGTATGTATGTGCAAAATCTGTGTTCATTTTTCTCTCTAACGATTCTTCCATATTATCCTCCAATTACTTCATTTGAAGTTAATCTGTATGCTACCCAATCTGCAAATTTTGTTGAGTCGTTATTTAAGTGCCAGTTGCAAATATAGTTCTTCAACTTTTTCCCTTGCCCAGGGAGTTCTTCTTAAAAACTTTAAACTAGATTTAATGGAAGGATCATGGGTAAAGCACCTGATATTTATTATCATTCCAAGCTCTTCCCACCCATAATAAGCTACTAAGCCCTCAAGCATATCTATTAACTTTACTCCGTGCAATGGGTTGTTGATTTGATGGTTACCCTGATTATTTTTACTATTCATGATAATATGTGAGTGATTGTGGTCGAGTATTATATTGTTTGAAACACATACTGAGTTAATGGATGCAAATATATTATTTAATACACTTATTTTCCATACTTTTATAACCAAAAAAACATGAGCCGTATTGCCCTAATAATCCAACTTTTATTGATAATCAATTTATCTTTTTCTCAAAATACTGATAAAGAAGTTGTGCGTAAGATTTTTGATAATGTACTTACAAGCAATGAGGCATACAACAACCTTGAGTATCTATGTAAAAATGCACCCGGAAGGTTACTTGGATCTGAAGAATCAATAATTGCTGTAAATTTCATGAAGGATTATTTTGAGAAATTGGGGGCAGATACTGTTTTCTTGCAAGAATTTAGTACACCTGCCTGGAAATGTAATAGTACCGAAGTAAGTATTCTGGTGGATGGAAAAGAAATTCAACTGCGAGCGGATGCACTGGGCCCTTCACCATCAACACAAGGAAAAGGGTTGTTTGCAGATGTAATTGAAGTGCAGGGTTTAGAAGAGCTGAAAGCCCTTGACAGGGTAGGGATTCAGGGGAAAATAGTTTTTTACAACAGGCCTGTTGATATGAAAATTGTGAGCACCTTTAGAGTTTATGGTAGTGCTATTGATCAGAGGTATTACGGACCAAGAGTTGCTGCTGAAATGGGAGCATCCGGAGTTCTGGTCAGGTCAGTTGGTACTCGAATAGATACATTTCCACATACCGGTTCAACGGGGTTTAAAGACATTAAAATCCCTTGTGCTGCCATAAGTACGGTTGATGCAAATATTCTTAGCAAGGCATTAAAAGATAATAATGCACTTCAGGTTAAGATGATAATTGATGCTGAAGACATAGAAGAAATAACAACTTACAACCTGATAGCTGATATTCGTGGCAATGAATTTTCTGATGAATATATTGTTGTGGGAGGTCATATCGATTCCTGGTTCAACAGCCCCGGTGCACATGATGATGGTATTGGTTGTGTACAATCAGCCGATGTAATGAGAATTTTTAAAGAGTTAGGAATTGAGAATAAACGATCAATTCGAGTAATTTTGTTTATGGATGAGGAACTTTATCAATCGGGAGGCAATGCATATGCAGATTATTCGGATGCAAACAATGTTAACAATTACCTTGCGCTAGAAGCTGATGCCGGCGGTTTTACTCCCGAAGGATTTACTGTTGATGCTTCTGATAGCGTAGTTGGAATAATATCAGGGTATCAAAGCTTGCTCGAGCCATATGGTATTCACTACATTAAAAAAGGAGGGAGTGGTGTTGATATTGGTCCCTTAAAGAAGTTTGGTGTACCCTTGATGGGATATCGAACCGATTCGCAAAGATATATGGATCTCCATCATTCGGCATACGACACTTTTGATAAGGTTCACATCCGTGAACTGCAACTTGGATCAGGCAACATGGCTGCTATTATTTATTTGATTGATAAGTATGGGTTGTGATAGAAATAATATCAATATTAAATAGACTCCTTGTTGATGATTCCATAAATGTTATATATTTTCAATTGTGATGGTTCAGTTTTAATGTTGTAATCAAAGTTAACGCATAGGCTATTGATTATTTTTACCCTCTGCGATGGATAGCTGAATAATTACATTTAATACACATCTAAGTCATGTCCAACAATAACTTTTCCTTCATATTTTGTTTCAATCTCGGCAACTATCTCTTCATCGC
This sequence comes from uncultured Bacteroidota bacterium, assembly GCA_937912115.1. Classification (GTDB taxonomy): domain Bacteria; phylum Bacteroidota; class Bacteroidia; order Bacteroidales; family F082. Next base: position 3,309 of record CALDOI010000131.1, read on the forward strand.
TGGCACCCCGGAAAAGTATATGGTATAATACCACAAGATTTGGTTGGGCTTGATTGGTAAGTTATTAAAGAACACCGAATGTTTTTGTTAATATC
>CALDOI010000132.1 GCA_937912115.1 uncultured Bacteroidota bacterium
CAACATCCAAATCTACTCATCAGAAAATACAGTTTATATTATTAATAATAATAATGTTAAAGGTGATATTGAAATCGTTAACATGATAGGGCAGAAGCTCGGTCTGTATTCTTTAGATGGAACCAGTAAACAAGCTATTAATTTCACAGCTCAAACAGGTTTATACATTGTTAATGTGAAAACATATGACGGTTATATTTCATCACAAAAAATTATTATTAGCAAGTAAATATAATTTCTGAAAAATTAATTATCATGAAAAAGATATCAATCATAATTACTATTGCACTAACAATAACTCTAAGTATTAATTCCTTTGCCCAGGCACCACCGCCACCGCCACCTGCTCATGGTGAAACCGGAAATCAAAATGGCGGTAACGCGCCCATTGGTAGTGGGTTAGCTATACTTATAGGGCTTGGTTTAGCCTATGGAGGGAAGAAGTACTATGATAGTAGAAAAGAGGATCTGGAAGATTATACCAAATAGACACCAAAATACGTATCAGTATCTTCATCTTTTCCTCCTTATCTTCATAAGATATTTCTTCTATAGGTATGGCTATGTAACAAATATTTTAATTCGATAACAAAAAAAATATCTTGATTTGAAAGGCACATTCTGATATCTGGTTGGTATTAGAAAAAAAATTTTTAATTATTTTTATTTTTTGCTTGCAGATATGAAAAAAGCACTTATTTTTGCACTCCCATTTGGGGATAGTTCATAGCACAAATTCGGTCTGGTAGTTCAGCTTGGTTAGAATACCTGCCTGTCACGCAGGGGGTCGCGGGTTCGAGTCCCGTCCAGACCGCAAGAAGGGGAGCATAATCGCTTCCCTTTTTTTGTTATGTCCCATTACGTTTATATCATTTATTCCAAATCTAAGCTTGTTTATTATAAGGGATAATTGGATCCAGCAACAAGGTTGCAATATCACAACAATAACCTAAGCATAGATGCCAGAAGCCCTAAAAGCGAGTTGATAACCTTAGTTTATTACAATTTCCACTATATATCCCTAATTATATGACAAAATATTGTAGTTTTATCCCTCAGTTTGCAACAAACACAATAACATGTTTCATCGTACAATCATAAAGGAGTTCAAAAAATGGTCGGTAAAATCTGATCGTAGGCCTCTTGTCCTAAGGGGAGCAAGACAAGTAGGTAAGACTACTGCCGTTAAAATCTTTGCTGAAGAGTATGACATTTTCATCTATCTTAACCTTGAAAAATCGGAGGAACGCAATATTTTTGAAGGTGATTACCCTTTTAGCGATCTGTTGAACAGATTATTTTTACATGTAGGCAAAGAAAGACATGCCGGAAGAGTCCTGATTTTTATTGATGAAATACAAAACTCACCCAAAACAATAGCATTACTAAGATATTTTTATGAGGAAGCAAATGATCTTCATGTAATAGCTGCTGGCTCGCTACTGGAAAATATTCTGGATGAAAATATATCCTTCCCTGTTGGCAGGGTGGAGTTTATGGCCATGCATCCATTTACATTTCATGAGTTTCTTGGAGCAATAGGGGAAGACCAAAGCCTGAAACTACTTGAGCAGGAGGAAGTACCTACATATGCACATGACAAATTATCTGCTTTATTTAAAAAGTATACTATTATAGGAGGAATGCCTCAGGCTATTGTAAACTATGCAGATAAACATGATTACATTGCTCTTAACTCAGTATACAGTAGCCTGATTACTTCCTTTACAGAAGATGTTGAGAAGTATGCAAGATCAGCCTCAATGACCCAATATATACGCCATATTATTTCAACTGCTTTTAAGGAGGCAGGGTCGCGTATCACATTTGAAAAGTTTGGTAACTCACTTTACAGGTCGAGGGAAATGAAAGAGGCATTTACAATCCTTGAGAAAACCATGTTGCTTAAACTAATATATCCTGTTACATCAACCAGATTACCTTTTTCTCCTGATTTGAAAAAGAAACCACGACTGCAACTATTTGATACGGGGCTGGTGAATTTTTCATTGGGGACTACGGATGATCTTATTGCAGAAAAATATCTGGATAATGTGTATAGAGGAAGAATCGCTGAGCATATTGTAGGGCAAGAACTTATAGGAGCAACATTTTCTGTAATTGACACGACTGAATTTTGGACAAGGGAAAAATCTGAATCCAGCGCTGAACTTGATTATGTGATACCATATAAGGGAATGGTTATACCTATTGAAGTAAAAGCAGGGGCGACCGGCAGGTTGCGTTCGCTGCACCAATTTATTAATGAAGCTCCACATGATTGGGCAGTAAGATTCTATTCAGGACAGTTTGGTGTTGAAGAGGCAATAACAATTGCAAGGAAAAAATACATGTTGATAAACTTACCCTACTACATGGCCGGTAAACTGGATTCCGTTTTAGTGAGTATAATTAAATAAAAGCAGAAAACAGCAATGGATAACCCGACAAAACTAAAAAACCTAAATATGTGTGGTTGGAGTGAGACCACGTTTGAGAAGCATTGGATTATATCCAACCAAAGAAATTTATTGTTAACTCTACGGACTATAATGACAAGTTTAAAACCCCGGTTCTGACAGCTGGGAAAACTTTCCTTCTCGGTTATACAAACGAAGATTTCGGTATTTTTGATTCACATCCGGTAATTATTTTTGACGATATCACTACTGCTACTAAGTTTCTCAACTTCCAGTTCAAAGTATTGTGTGCAGAGGTGTTTTACTTAATGACCCACAACTCAATACTCAATACACTATTTTTTATTTATAACCATAGAATAATTAAACTATCATTTACCAACCAGATGTGAAATTATGGATCAAATTGCACGTGTAATATGCTTGTCAACAGACCATTTTTTATCCACAAAAAAAAATATTTTCATAAAACATTCATTTGAAAGGATATAATCGTAATTTTGCATCTTTATAAATTTAAGATATTAATAATGAGTAACGGAACAGTAAAATTTTTCAACAATTCTAAAGGGTTTGGTTTTATCGCCCCTGAAGATGGTAGCAAAGATGTATTTGTACATGTAAATGGATTAATCGATGAAATAGCTGATGGTGATCAGGTAAGCTATGATGTTGAAGAGGGCCGCAAAGGATTAAATGCAGTTAATGTTAAAGTAATTTAATATAACTCTTTAATACCAAAAGTATTGAGCTTGTCAGTTTTGGCAGGCTTTTTTTTTGATTAAGAGTTTTGAGTTCTGTGTTTTGGTTTCAGAGTTAGACTGCTGAGCACCCCCAACACACAACCCCTAAATTACGCTCGTTTGCAAGGAGTGTATTATCACCAAGCATTTAAAATGCGTATCAATTATACCATTATTGTGGCTATTTGGAATAATAACCCACAACTCTATATCCTATTCCTTAAAAATAACCTTCCTAAAGTTACTATTATTCCAGATATCCATTATCTCCTTAAAATCAGCATACTCATTAATCCCAATAACTTTTTTGTGGAGTTTTATTTCTCTGGTAATTATAATTTCATTTTCATCTTTTTCAACTCTAATTAATAAATTTCCAACATTGTTACTGATTTCAATATTTTGAAGTTTGGAAACAAGTTTTGAATCCTTGGGCAGAACCAGGGCGAATCTATATTTTTCATGAATTACAGCTGGTATTTCAAGTGGTGCAGATCTTTTTGCCGGTAGCACGGTTATATGCCAACTATCAACTCCATTGGATGTGTGAGGAAGTTCAAATGTTAGATAACCATCTTGTTTGTTAGTCGGGTTGTCTTTTTCAACTGATAGTTTACATATGGTGTTTTGCTGGGTGAGTTTTTCAATACTACTTGATATAATATTGCTTTGTGAAATTCTACCACTTACAATCGTTTTTATATATGAGCTGTCCATATATAAACTCAGATATGGTACTGCGTTATTTTTTAACTCAATGTGCACATCACCAAGTAACTTTTCAGTATCCAACAGGTCGAATTCGCCTTCCATTGCAATGCTGCTTGGCATATCTTTACCCAATACAATTTTTAATTTATCATTAGACTTGTCTAGTAACAATGCCGTTTTTCCACTGAAGTCAAATATTAGATTTTGTTTATTTACGTAATTTGGGGCTATGTATATCTCGCCATGATTTTTTAATGTTATTCTAACCAAAAATTCATTGAACATTGACAAGTTCCCGATTTCTTTGCTAAAGTTTTTATTGGGAATTATCGCAACAGGCTCTGCCTGTATATCAGCCTTATGCAACAAGCTAGTAAGCAATATCGCTTTTTCCAATGGTGTTCCCTGATTACTATTCCAGGTTTCAACAGCAGTACGGCACTTAAATCCAGTGTATTGCAATGGAATAACTATATTATTGAGATTATTGCTGACTATTTTTTGAAGCTCCAATGCAATTTTTAATTTGTCAGATTTATTGGTGGTGATTTTTGCAACTGCTTTATCCATGCTTTCATTGGAAGAATAATCAAAAGCTTGTTGTTTAACAAAGTCATTGTATGTAGATTCCAGATTTGTGGATGTGCTAAATATTAATCTTGGTGAAGATCTATTATCAGATTCCTGATAATTGTCCTTTGAGATTGCAGGAATGGAATTGAAAGTCCAGGTGTAAATTTTCTTTCCATTCTTTGTTTCAGTAATAGGTTCACCTGCAATGTTAGTTAGTGCCGAATGCAAAGTAAGTGATTCAGGAATAACGACTTTAATTATTTGTTCCTTTACAGGAGATTCTTCCGAGAGTATTTCATCTCCCATAAGGTAGGGATAATAACCAGCCTGTGAAGTTATTGTATAATCAAGATTAATTACTGTACCAACTTCTAAACCAGTGTGTGTAACCACCATTTCACGGATATTATTAAAGGCTGGGGCATTTGTTGAAAATCGGGGCAATACTTCATTAAATGCATTTGAAGGCGTTATCACTTTTTTCCCATCAGCCATTATTGTAAATGCAGAGTTAATTTTCAATTTCTGATAATCAGTATTGTAGATTATAAATGTTTCGCCATAAAGACGATGAAACGAATAATGACTCAGTAGTTTTAGGCTCTTTATATAATGATATTCAACACTACCATCTTCGTTTAAGGTGTACTCTTTTATTACTTTCAAAAATTCAGCATCAGCATTTTCATTTTGCGAAAACGTTAAGTTCATTACTGAAATACAGAATATTACTAATATAATCTTTTTCATTTCTTTATATATTTGGAGGCTCTCACTAGCAACTAAGGCCTTGTCATCATAAACAAAGTCTTTGTCGTTCTATATAAAGACTTTGTCATTCTGAACGCAGTGAAGAATCTCATTTTTTTCATCTAATTAATTTGATAGATCAATAATTATTGGAGTTTCAGCAAACTTCTTCTGTGCTTCCACAACAGCCTTAAACGACTTCCAATCCTGAGCTTCATAAACCCGTTTCGATAGTACCACTTTCTCGCTAAACTGAAATGTATTATCGTTTAAAACAATTTCTCCTTCGAAGGATGCAATATCATCACCTACATTTTTTTCAAACTCAAATGGAATTAATTTCCCCATGGATGGTATTTTGACTGTTTCATTGAGTTCAACTAATCTCGAGCATCGATCCCTAAAATCATATTCTCTTTCGTCTGTTCCAGTACTGAAGTACATATGCGACATTCCTCTTTTAAACAGGTTTGCAGCAACAAGTGGTATAAATATTATTTCTTCTTCAGTAACAATGGCATAATCAGGAATTGTATATTGTACTATTATATGGATGTTGCTGGTAAGGTATTCATATGGTTTGCCGAAGTCAATTTTAATTATGCTGGCTTGAGGAGCAACCAATAATAATTCCTCTTCAACTGCTTTTTCCCACTCAGTTTTATAATTACTTGTGAACATTCTTCTAATTGCTGCATCCGACTGACCTTCGGCAGTAAGCAAAAACTCACCAACTAATGTTCCATTGGCCATAATTTCAGAGTTTCCTGAGATCTTAAAAAAGTGATTCTCGGGTGCAGATATTGGAGTTACCATCAGGTCGGCTCCTTGCGGCAAGCCCATCAAATAATTCTGTTGTTGCTCGGCACTCGACCAAAGTTCGCGTAAAAATGGTACCCATGTCGGGTCGAGCATCTTATAACTGCCATCTGATAATTTCACCACCGTAACACTATGATTAAACTGATCGGCAGGGATATAGTCGATTCGCGAACCGGCCATGGTCATTGCAGGATATGATTCAAACCCTGCAGCCCTTAACATAGTTATGAGCATACCAGCCTTATCTTTACATACGCCACATCGGTCGGTAAAGTTCATATCGCCACTATGTAGTGTAAAACCTTCACCGGGGCCCATGGATATACCTGAATACCTTATTTCATCGGCACACCAATGGGTGAGTAGCGATATTGAGTCCAATTCATCTTTTGCATTAGCAAGAATTTCGTTCACCTTACTATCTATTTCAGGTGTAGATGTGAAACTTCCATAATCTTCATTAACCCCATAAAACCAAAGTGATTTTGATTCCCAGTCGGGGCTTGTTGAAATCAATAACTTTGGCGCCACATCTGATAAAGCAACCATGCCTCTTTCATGTTTCAAGGGCATTATATCTTTCTTTATAAAGGTATATTTCATTTCATCGTTTACCAGAATTGCTGATGATTCGGCTTCACCGTTGTAGAACCTGTACTGGACAAACTTATCCTTTGGAATCGTTACACTATAATATTTTAGCAACAATGGATCATCGCTCCAAAAAGGAACAATATCATAAAAATGACCTCTCATGGGAGGGATGTATTTGTCATCTTCTTCGTCCTGAAGCAGGGCATAAGTGTACCCTTTTTTAAATAGAACTACATCAACGGCATCGCCAGGTTCAAGACGGCCAACTTCGATCATCTTTTCCATGGCTCCCCAATAAATCATTCGTGCAGGAGCCGGGTAATCTAATACTTTCGATATGTCAAGCTTTTCTATATCACCGCACTTCCGGTATATTGTAACTGCTTTTATGTCGACATAAGCCGACAAAGGATCATATCCATATTTAATAACATTTAGGTTTTTAGCCCCCTGTACTGTAAGAATTTTATACAATGTGTGAGTGTTGTAATAGCTCAAGCCACTTTCCTGCATATCTACATCCGTACTGTCGAATATGATTAAAAGATTGCTGTTTGGGTAATCTATACTACATCCTGCATTTTTGATTAGATCAGGAATTGAACTTGAAAATGATAGCTGTGATAGGAACATACAAACTATCAAGAAATAGACTTTCTTTTTCATATTATGGGTTTTGAAAATAAGGAGGTAAAGATAAGAAAACAAAGTTAATCAAAAATGTTTCCCATAAGATACCCCGTTGCTTGCGGCGGGGAGATTCATTGGTCATGAACATCAAGTTAAAATATAGTCTATCACAGATTTAATACCAAAGCACCATCCGAACTAACATCATGACAGTAGTTGCCAAATTCGGCACACTCTTTTAAAATACGTTTCCGTTTCCATGGAGGTACCGAGGAGTCAATTACAATATTACGCATGTTAAATATTTCGTTTAACCTCTTAATGTCTGTTCTTTTGTTCCCACTAACAATTATTAAGTCTACATATTGTTTTGTGTTTAATGGGTAATATTGATTTTTTCCATCATCAATAAAAATAACTAAGTCATCAAACAATAAGAAATTACCTTTTTTGTATAACTTTTTATTTAGGATTGTATCGCGCTCAGGTAACTCTATAATATTTTTACCTAAACCCCATTGTGGTCTACTGTTTTTAATTTGATAATCATACTTGCCTTTATCGTTTAAAAGTAAACTATCAGCCATGATTACCTGATTTCTTCCATCAATGAACTCAAATACAGAATGTTTGTTGATGCTATATATCACCACTTTTTTTTGGGTTAATACATTAAAACTGTAATAAGTCATCAGAATTGTGATTGTAATAATTGATAGACAAAGTGGTATAATGAGATGAATTTTCTTATTGTTGATTAATAAAAAGGTGAAAATAATTAGTAGGTATATGGTTATCACCATGGGTAGTGACGTATAAATATTTTCTATACCCGACACTGGCAGGAACTTTACCATCCCAACAATGTAATTAAGCATAAATATTAATCCTGATAATGCCATCCCCACTAACTGTGAAATAATTGGAATCCAACTTGTAATTACAAACACCAAACCACATGTAATTATTAAGAATGACAAAGGGAAGGTGAATAAATTTGTTAGCCAAAACCATGGCGGGAAAAAGTGAAAGTAGTAAGTCGCGATGGGAAAAGTAGCCAGTTGAGCTGCAAATGACAATACTGTGATCGACCAAATTTTATCTGCAATTGAATTTTTGAAATATAATAATCGATATATTGGTTGATGAAATGTAATAATCCCAAGTACGGCGGCATATGATAATTGAAAACCCACATTAAAAATCAGATTTGGGTTAAAAATTAACAATAATAATGCTGAAACTGCCAGCGTATTATATGTATCCCTATGGCGGGTAAGCAGATTACCAATTATAAAGGCTGAGATCATTAATGATGCACGCTGCACTGATGGGGATAGTCCGGTAACTGCTGCATATGCCCAGACAAGAAACAATAGAATGATTGCTCTTAGTATATTATTGAACCGTGTGTTTCTAAGAAATCCCAGCACAAAACTTAGTACAAGATAAATAATGCCAACATGTAATCCTGAAACACATAGTATATGCATAGCTCCTGCCATAATGTAATCCTGTTTCAATTGCTGTTCCATTCCATCATCATAACCCAATAAAACAGCAGCAGCAACTGCATAATTATCGCCTGTTAACCCATTCTCAGATAGCGTATTAAGTATTTTATGACGGATACTTCCAGCAATGGCGATAATATAATTTGATGGATGATAGCCAATTAATTTCCAATTATTTGAACTAATGTACGTTGTGAAAAATATTCCATCCACTCCAAGGAAGCTACGGTAGTCAAACTCACCCGGATTCATTGGTTCGGCAGGTATAGTTAGTTTACTTGTAAATGCCACCAAATCACCATATTTAAGATTTGTGCTTAAGCTATCTTTCGCAAAGTAGCAGAGTACTTTTTTTACATTTAGATTATTGGTTATGTTAGTATTAAGGTCTTTAGTACGTACAATAGCTTTTACAGCTTGATTTGTTTCAATTGGATTACTAATTATGTTAGCAAAATAGGTTTGGGGATTTTCGGAAGAGATGGTAATAGTTTCTGAATTCAGTTTTTCTGTTGAGATGAAAATTCCTGAAATGGTAATTAGCACACCGAAAAGTAATCCGGTTATCCAATTATACTTGTGTGGAATTTTCGATAAGGTTAACGTAACAACAGCCACAAGTAAAATAACAGTTAACATAATTAGCCAGCCAAAGTCTATATTGCTAATAATTGTGATATATTTTGTTAGTAGAATTCCAATAACAAAGAATAACAATATCCGTACGAAAGGCCTTATCGACCACATTTGAGTAATTTTTTTGAGTTGGTTAAACCCGGAATAGGTTTTCTAATGCATATTCCGCGTTAAAGGTAGTAATTTTTTTGTTCACACAAAGTCGCACAAATGAATTATGGAATAACGTTAAAACGTTGTGTTCCTTTCCTTCGTGTTCCTTTGTGCCGTACTTTGAGTTCCTTTGTGGTAAAAAAAACTCTACAAAGTAATCCAATTGATTTCACTAAGTCGCATTAGGCTTTATATATTCACAATAATTTCTGCCGCTCGTTTTGAGGCTCCCTTGTTGCCCAGAACGGTGCGGAGTTCATCATAGTGTTCGAGCATTTCTTTTCTTTGGGGAGTCATTGACAGTATCTTGTCTAACTCTGTGTTTAATGACCGATAATTAAAGTTATTTTGAATTAACTCCTTCACTACTTCTTTATCCATTATCAGATTTACCAGTGAGATATATTTTACCTTAATAATTCTTTTTGCTATCTCAAATGATATTCTATTCCCTTTGTAACATACTACCTCTGGCGTTCCAATGAGTGCTGTTTCAAGTGTTGCTGTTCCGGATGTAACAAGCGCTGCATCAGCAAAATGAAGTATATTATTGGTGTTTCCAAATAACAATTTTACATCCAGTGATCCTATGATATTTTTGTAGAAAGTTATATCTAAAGTACCAACCCCGGCGATTATAAACTGATAGTCTTTGTAATCTGTTACCAGCTTAAGCATGGTGGTTAGCATTTCCTTTACTTCCTGTTTTCGGCTACCCGGCAATAGGGCAATAATTGGTTTGTTACTTAGGTTATTCTCTTCAAAAAACGCTTTTTTGTCTTTGAGTTTTTCATTCGCCAATGCATCGAGTAGGGGATGACCTACAAAGTCCACCTTCACATCATAATTAGCATAGAAGTCTTTTTCAAATGGAAGAATCACAATCATCTTATCCACGACTTTTTTAATTTTAAAGACCCTGTTTTTTTTCCATGCCCATATTTGTGGTGAGATATAGTATACAACTTTAATGCCTTTGTTATGAGCAAATTCAGCTATTCGAAGATTAAACCCTGGATAATCAATTAGAATCAATACATCCGGTTTATATTCCGTGATATCTTTTTTGCAAAACTTAAGATTGGAGATGATTGTGCTCAGATTCATTATTACTTCAGCAAATCCCATAAATGCAAGATCGCGGTAATGTCTTACGAGTTTACCACCAACATCCTGCATATTATCACCACCCCAATATCTGAAATCAGACCTAGGGTTGATATTAAGTATCTCCTTCATTAAATTTGATCCATGGAGATCACCTGATGCTTCGCCGGCTATTATGTAATATTTCAAATTATTGCGGTTGGTAATACGAATAAAAGTAAATGATAATAGCCCCGATAGTTATAAATAGGATTCCCAATCCGGTTTTCTCGAACCTCAATTTAATGAGATAATGTCGAATGGGGAATAAATTAGCTGTCATACTCAATAGAAACAAATAGTGAAACTTATCGGTAATATGGAAGCTGAACAATCGATACAAAGTAAAATCAACAGAAAAAAGAACCATAAAAAATAGCAGGGGAAGTCCAATACCAATCATAATGCCAACTTGCCACAAATCTCTTTTAAGTATAGATGGTTTCATAGTCTTAATATTTACTAACAGAACTTGATACTGCTAACATGATCATGAGCAGTAAAATCAGTTTGTGAAGGAACCACTGATACATAATTATCTGCTAAAGCTTTCTCATCAGTGTCATTTCTAATGTCTCCGTTTTCGAATCTTCCTGCAAGCCAGTAATATGTCCTTCCATGTGGATCCGTACGCTCTTCAAATTCTTCTACCCATCTGGCATCAGCCTGACGACAAACCTTAACGCCCCTGAGCGGTTCATTATTTTTAACAGGGAAATTAACATTGAGACAAACACCTTTCGGTAATCCGTCTTTGAGCACTTTCTTTGTGATAGATACAACATATTCATCAACATGACTAAAATCGGCATGTGGACTAAAATCATCCAACGAAAATCCGATACCCGGAATTCGATCAATTAAACCCTCCAGAACTGCGCCCATTGTCCCTGAATATATAATGTTTATCGCAGCATTGGAACCATGATTAATTCCCGAAAGTACCAAATCAGGTAACCTTCCCGCAAGCTTATGTTTTCCCAGTTTTACATTATCAACGGGGGTGCCCGTTGTTAAATATTCTCTGTAATTTAATTCTTCTGCAATCAATCGCACTCTGAGAGGGTTTTGTATTGTAACCGCATGAGCCATTCCCGACATTGGATGTTCAGAAGCAATAACAACAATTTCGCCAAGGTGTTTAACAAGAGAAATAAGTTTTCTTAATCCCGGAGCATTAATTCCATCATCGTTTGTGATCAGTATAAGTGGTTTATTTGTCATAGTCTAATATTCAATATGATAATTGAAAAGCGGATTGTAGTAATACGTATCAATTACAAAAGTTTGGCAAATATACAGCTAGTTTTTAATATACATTTGAAATACACCTTCTTTGACTGTGGTTATGGCTTGATAATTATACATAAAAAATAATAGGGGTTTAATGGAGATTTGGAGTGATGAGAATACGATTCAAATTGATAGGTAAATTCTGTTTTTTTTTCTTCGATCATTATTTATTGTGAAATTATTGGCAAAACTGTATCCCAATACCCCATCTCTCCAACACTCCAAAACTTGTACTCAATAAATAAAAGTGCCAGTTGGTTCAATTCATGACGACTTCTTTAGATGTTTGATTCTACAATATTCATATCTTTTCAATGACCAATTGTTAAGGTTCCCGATGTGATACTAAGTGTAACATTTGTTCCAAGCTCCAGTTGGTCGCACGATACTTCAGATGCTATTTCCGGAGATGTAGCAGTTACCGGAATAATTACTTTGCATCCTGCATCAGGGACGAAAGATGATGTTGATCCTTCATCCAACCAATTACCGGCATTTTCCCAGGTGGCCGATTCTGCTCCTGACCAGATGATAGTTTTACGATGCCAATCAGGTGTCATATGTTCGACGTTGGCAGATGAATTTATTATCCATTGCCATGATTGCCATGTTTGTGAAGGTATTGTGTCATTATACTTTCTAACAGCTTTTGAGTCTGTATATTCCCAATTCTGACCTGTTCCATCCTCATCAATTACGCCAAATGCATCGATTAATGCACCAGTAGTGTGGTTGCCGCCGGAAAATAGGAAATAACCATCATCTCCATTACCAGTAATTACTCCACTATTGATATCAGCGTAAAAGCCATAACTACTATAAAAAACGTCATTATTATTTGAAATAACATATGTATCATCTGCAGCTAAAGAGCCGGTTAATAGCAAATCTCCCCATGTTGCGCCACCATTTGATTGTCTGCTGATATACCAAATTTCAGTAGCGAAATCAATTGTTGAATTACCTGCGTTATAAATTTCAATATATTTTGCTAATGCAGCATCTGCCGGATGTGTTACTTCAGATATAAACAAAAATATATTACTAACATTTGTTAACCCACTGGTTGATGGTATTGTACTATCTGTTTTGTAATCGGTATTTATGCCGAAATTGGAATATGGATATATCTCAAAATAGTAGGTTGTACTTGGTGTTAAGCCTGTAAAAGTATAAGTTTCAACACCGTGTAATATATTAACTTGTCCTATTGCATCACTATAATCTATATCATCATTTTGTTCAATTCCATCAACAGGTGTTGTAAAACTACCGGTTGTATTTATCATAATCAAGAACTTATCGGCTGTATTTGAGCCATCATTATCATTCCAGGTAACAGTTATTGTTGTAGGCGATAATGCACTAGTGGCAAATGAAAGCACATGATTGCTTGGTTCGGGATAAAAGGTTCCCCAGATTAAATTTACATATTCAGGGTGATCAATGTATGGATTACGGTTTTCCTGATAACTGGTGTAGATTATGTTATTTCGTGATATTTCCCAACTATCTACCGGATCATCAATATGCCATTGCATTAAGGTTGTAAGCTTGCCATAGTATGCTTCATAACTCGGGGCTGTATTAACATAGTCTACTATTTCCAAATCAACCTCACCATTTTCGCCTTCGTATCTTGTTGCCATGTAGAATATCATCCGGGCAACATCGCCTTTAACAGCATCGCGTGGTTCCCATATGTCTGTGTCCATGTAGCAATCTGTTGGCCCTGATCCATCAATATATTGTGTGGTACCTGTATGGAAATCACGATTATTTTTTGCAGAATTTACAGATGCATCGGCAGGCCTGAGGTGGTGTATGTCGGTTCCGGCTGGTGGCAGATCGCCAAAGTCTCCATGTGATTTTGACCATGTATGCTCTCTGTTCCATTGTTCTGAACCATTTCCAAACTCGGTTTTTGCATATGACCAACCTGTATAAAGACAAATTACATTGTCAGAGTTGATTGTGTCTTCGTCAGTAACTTTAAGTGCTTCTTTTGCTGCATCATACGAAAATTCAATATGACCATCAATAATATCATTTAAAGCTGTTTTTAAAGCATCGCCCGTAAGACCACTGGCCGAATCGTAATAACCGGGTGGTATCTCACAAAAAACCCATATATGAGTACCAAATACGAATAAAGTGATAAAAATCCCTCTTATCATTAATTAGAATTTAATTAAAATAATAATAAAGGGACTAGTTTAGCGAAAAAGTGCATACTTAATTTTAACTGCCAGGTCTAATTATAAAGTATATTGATCGTATTCCCTTTGATAAAAATTGTTGACAAAAATACTAGTTTTAGAGCTAATAAAGTAACTTGAGTTTATTTAAGAATAATCTTGAAAAAATTATTTGATTATACATCAATTTTGAGATTTGAATAATTTTCATCTTTTTCCGAAACAAATCTAATTAGTTCTTCATAAAGACGATGAGTTGGTAATCCCATAACATTGAAATATGAACCTTCAATTTTCTCTATTGCAACATGACCGATCCATTCCTGAATACCGTATGCTCCTGCTTTATCCATTGGCTTAAAATTGCTAACATAATAATCAATCTCTTCGTTAGAAAGTTTTTTGAAATAGACTTCCGTACTCACCGAAAAACTATGTCGCTTATCGACGGTGCGCAATGTTACCCCGGTTATTACATGATGCCTTCTGCCCGAGAGATTTGTCAATATTTCACGAGCATTATTAATGTCTGTGGGTTTGCCTACGATTTTCTCGCCCACAACCACAATGGTGTCAGCAGTAATTATTAGGGTGTTTCTTTTCATATTGCTGGTAGGAAAAGCTGCTGCTTTAATCTCACTTAAATATTGAGCTACTTTTTCTACAGGATAGTCATCAGGATAATTTTCTTCAACTTCAATGGTTTTAACTTGAAACTTAATATCTAGTTCTGATAATAGTTGCTTTCTTCTGGGAGATGCTGAAACAAGAACGATTTCATAGTTTGATAACATGTTGAGTAACATATGGCTTGTTGTATTAAAATTCAAAGTAAAACAAAATCATTGATAAAATGCCACATAGCATTAGGATTTTTATTAAAAGTGCTAGTTTGCTATAATGTGACTTATCTATGGCTTTGTGAAGTTTGTAAATTATAATGATAAAAATAATATCTATAATAAAAAAAGTACTAAACAAAAATATGATTCCTGCATGGTAGAAATAATATTGAATCATCACCGAAGCAAATAAAGAAGTGTATCCTAAAAATATTGCCACAATTTTTGTGGCACTTATACCAAATTTAACTGTAAATGTAACACAACCAAATCTATTATCTCCCTGGTAATCTTCAATATCCTTAACCATCTCACGAAGGAAACTTACCATAAATGCAAACCCCATATATATTAATACTAGCCGGTTAACCAATGGAAAATTGGTTTGAGCATTAACAAAAACTGAAGCATTACTACTTAATGCATAAAATTCGAAAAGCCAAACAAGGCCAATTGAAATAGAACTAAGTATTGATATCACAATATTTCCGATAAGAGGCTGACATTGATATCTTTGTGAATAGAACCACAGCAATCCTGCACTAAACAAAAAAATTAAACCAAAGTTTATTTGATTGATTAAATATGATAATAATGTCCCAGCAGCTATACCTACAGCTGTTGTAATCCAATATAAAGTATATGCCTGCTTAATTGTTATTGATCTACCTACAACATTCTTACCTGCTTTATTTATGGAGTCGGTATTTATATCAAAAATATCATTAATAACGTAACCCCCAATTGCAATGAGTATTGTTGCGACTATCAATAATAAAAATTGCAAAGTAGTCATGCCATCACTAAAACCATCGATTCCCAATGCCGGGTCAATTACAAAGAGCATTAGGAAGATCATGCTAATAGCAATAATTACCAAATTTGGCCAACGTATGAGTGAGAGTGTTGATTTCATGGTTGTATTATTATCTTTGTTGTCAAGTTGTCTTTGATGTCAAGTTGTCGTTGTTGTCAAGTTATATTTGTTGTCGGGTTGTTGTTGTTGTCAGCAATATTTGTTTAACCAGACAACAACGATAACCACAACAACTATGACAACCACGACAACCCTTCTTTACCAATAAAACGATTCCTCAGTCATCCATTTACCTTGAACTTTTAGTACTTGCTCAATAATATCTCTTACGCAGCCTTTTCCTCCACCAAGGTCACTTATGTATGCTGAAATATCTTTTATTTCCTGTGATGCATCTGCCGGACAAACCGGAAGTCCGACTTTTTTCATAACTCGATAGTCCGGGATATCATCACCCATGTAAATTATCTCATCTTCCTTAATGCCATGTTTGGTGATGTATTCGTTATAAACTACCATTTTATCTTTAACACCAAGAAAAACATCTGTAATGTTTAACGCTCCGAACCTGTTTTCAACAGATTTGGAGAAACCGCCAGAGATAACCACAATCCTGTAACCAAGTTTTATGGCCAATTGTAACACATAACCATCCTTAACATTTGCCGACCTAAGTGGTTGTCCTTCATGCTGAAGAATAAGTGCTCCGTCAGTCATAACACCATCGTAATCGAACATAAATGTTGTAATTTTTTGGAGCTTCTCTTTATAATTTGTCATGATATTTTCTAATTAATTGATTCGATAATAATCTGTATACTTCTTTGTAATCAGGGTAATTATTGAGTAATTCCAGATGCTTATTTATGGTTGATTTATCATTTCTACGAGCCGGGCCTGTTTGTGCTTCAGATGGGTTAATAATATGTACTTTAAGTGCAGTTTCTTGGATTAATGGAAGTAATAATGAAAAGTCGATTTCTTTTTCAATTAATACATCATGAGCTAAATTATACATTAGATTACTAAAATTATTAACTGTAACTGCTGTTAGATGAAGATATTGACGTTGTTCTGAATTTAGCATTACTACATTGTTGCTAATTTTTTTGGCAAGATCGATTAGCAAATTAGTAGTTGTTTCATCCGATCCTTCAATGCATACAGGAATATTTGTGAATTCTACTTCTCTTGATTTTGAAAAGGTTTGCAATGGATAGAATACACCATATTTATTTCGGTTAATGTTAAGCACATCAATGGATTGGCTACCTGAAGTGTGGGCAAAAATTCCATTTATCTTTGGTAGATATTTTTTAATGTCAATAATTTTTTGATCAGGAATGGCAATGATATATAAATCGGAATTTGTGTTTAGGTCTTCAATATTTTTAACCCAACCACACTTGAGTTTATTGGCAAGTGATTTTGCATTATTCTCATTGGGAGAATATACTTCATCAACCTTAATACCAGCAATGTTAAATGCTAAACCAAGCGCAGTAGCTACATTACCGGAACCTATAAAACTAACCCTGGATATTTGATTTACTATCTTCAAAGTTTATGAAAAGTTTTCTCGTATGTCCTCTTTTAATCCTTTAAGTGCTTTTTCGATGGGATTATTGTTTCTATTAAAACCGTTTGTAATTATTTCCTGAGCAAACACATTTGCATTCTCTTCTGAGTTAAACTTTGATGCTGATGAATTAATAAGTCTAACAACCTCTTCCTTGGCTGTCTTAACAAGCCCCCACGAATTATCACTTATGTAGAGCTGCTGCGACATATTATGCTCGTATTCTTCTCTAATTGTTGCCAGTAATGATGTATGTAACGTGCTAACTCTCATTTTTGGGTTCATAACTCTTGTGAGAAGGTTTGTTGGATTAATACGTTCTAAGAACAAAGCCATACGTTCATATGCCTGAAATTTTAGAGGAATACTAATTTTTTCACTGTTTGATTTTTTCTCTAATTCCATTTTCATTATCTGCACATGCTGTTCATTTTTTAGATAATCAAGTTGTTTTGTATTCTGTTTTGTGAAATCTCTCATCATAATATAAACAACTATAAGTATTGCAATTACGGGCAATAATATAAGTAGTAAGTCCATAGGTTTTTTCTTAAAAACAATTTAAAAATTAATGGATACAAAATAACAACTATTTTTTGTGTTATTCTGTTAACAACAAACAATTGAGTTACTATTTAATATTATATTTGCTTTTTTTTTAAAATTAGAGACGTGAAGAATAGCATATTATCAGATAGAATTCTTAATCTAGGAGAGTCGGCAACTCTAGAAATGACAAGGCTTAGCCGCGAACTCAAAGCCAAGGGAGTTGATGTAATTACACTGAGCATTGGTGAACCTGATTTTGATACTCCACAGCATGTTAAAGATGCAGGTAAACAGGCTATTGATGACAATATAACTCACTATCCACCGGTACCGGGATTTTTGGAATTGAGGGAAGCAATTGCCCAAAAGTTGAAGCGCGACAATGGATTGGATTATAATGCAAACCAGATAGTAGTTTCAACAGGAGCTAAGCATTCACTCATCAATATCTTTATGTGTATCCTTAATGATGGAGATGAGGTTATTATACCCGCACCTTATTGGGTGTCATATCCCGAGATGGTTAAATTATCAGGCGGAAATCCAGTGGTAATTGATGCTGGTATAGAAAATGATTTTAAAGTAAGTCCCAAACAACTTGAGGATGCTATTACAGAAAAAACAAAGGCCTTTTTATTCAACTCTCCTAGTAACCCTACAGGTTCGGTATATACACATGATGAATTAAAAGCAATAGCTGATGTGCTGGCAAAATATCCTGATATCCTAATTGTTGCCGATGAAATATATGAGTATATAAATTTTGATGGTGTGCATGAAAGCCTTGCTTCCTTTGATGAAATAAAGCATCAAATAGTAATTGTAAATGGCGTATCAAAAGGTATGGCTATGACAGGCTGGAGAATTGGTTATATTGCAGGACCTAAGTTTATTGCTGATGCTTGTACAAAGATACAAGGGCAATATACATCTGGCACCGGAACAATAAGTCAAATGGCTGCACTTGAGGCCGTTAAAACCGATCCTAAAAAATCAAAGGATCTTAAAAATATGGTAAGTGCTTTTAAGGAAAGACGTGATTTGTTAATTGATTTGGTTAAGGATATTCCCGGATTGAAATCAAATATTCCAAATGGAGCTTTTTATCTTTTTCCGGATGTGAGTTATTACTATGGTAAGTCAAATAATGGCGAAAACAAAATAAATAACAGTACCGATCTATGTATGTATCTTCTTGATGATGCGCATGTTGCCTTGGTTTCTGGTGATGCTTTTGGAAGTCCTGATTGTATCAGAATTTCGTATGCCACATCCAAAGATTTAATAGCAGAAGCAGTACAGAGAATTAAAGTCGCTCTGGCAAAGTTGAAATAGCTAAAAAACTGTCTATATAAACTCAACTATTTCGCTCAAAGGTTTTCTTGTCTTTTCTCGATTTTTAATGTATCCATCGTTGGGATAACCTAGTGGTGTTATGCAGAAGATAGTTTCGTTGTATGGAATTCGTAATGCGGTTCGTAATATATCATTATCAAATGCAGCTATCCAACAGGTTGATATGCCAAGCGATTCAGCGGCTAGTATCATATGATCCATAGCAATTGTAAGGTCAGTTTCTATTGAATTGTAACCATCAGCAGGGCGAACCCATGACAACTCCTTATCACCGATAACAATCAGTATATGAGGTGCATTTTTGAACCATTGGCGGCCGTAACATGGCCTAACTTTATCCAGCATTTCGTCGGATGATACAATTAAGAACCGCCACGGTTGTTTGTTGGCAGCTGATGGAGCTAAACGGCCAGCTTCAGCAATTTTCAATAGATGTTCATTATTAATTTTCTTCTTGGGATCGTAATCTCTTACGCTCACCCTATTTCTAATCAGATCAAAGTATTCCATCACAGTCTATCTTTTAATTTACAATGCAAGATAGAAATTTTTATGTAAACAAAAAAAGGCTCCCAACGGAAGCCTTTCATAACCAAAAACTATATAAATAATCACAATGTTTAACCACTTTTATTATTCGGTTTTAATGTTATCTTAATGTCAGCTTTTTTTGCATCATCCTTAAAATATGGATAAACATAGTAAGTCCCGGCTGATAATACTGTTCCAATAGGATCTATCAGATTGTTGAATTTATGAATAGTTTCACTTCCTTTCTGTATCCAAAACCCCTTACAATTACCATCTACCTTGGTTATCTTCATTGTCGTAGTAATTTTTACCGGAGTACATTTGAGTTCGGGGTTAGTCTTTTTAAGAACAGTATTTCGCTCTCCTTTTAGAACAATAGTTTGGGCTGATATTATAATCGTACTTGATATAATTATCATCATCATTATTGATCGTTTCATACCAATCATAATCAACTAATTCAATCTTGGTTAATAGATAATGCGTTAATTGGGGTATAAAAATAGAAACGAGAACCACAAAATTGCAAGCTAGTTGATTAAACGTAAAAACCCGACGAGGATTCGCCGGGCTTATTTGAATATCTGTTACTTTATGGAATATTAAAAACTAGAATTTGAGATTAACACCAAACATAAAATTGAATTCAGCTTGTGGAAAATATCCATTATCTTCATATTCAACATCGTCAAAATAATACCTATATACCCAGGCATTAGTCTCATACTTCACATTGAAAATGTTATTTAAACTCAGCATTAAATCTATTTGTTTAATGAAACTAGTCTCTATTGTATAATTGATATTAAAATTGTTCACGATATAGGGATCAAGACTCCTTTGCATATTTGATGTGTTATCAATATACTGACGACCCACATATTTTGTAATTAAACTTAACTTTAGATTTTTAACTGGTGTTACAATAATATTACTTGATATTATTGTATTTGGAGAAAAAGAAATATCAGTGGTTCCCAATGTATCTTGAACCTGTCCAATGAAATCCCAATATTCATCATAAACATCCACATATGAATTAAAATCTTCAATTTTATTCTGACTTAAGGTAGCGTTAACATTCCAATCAACAATTTTCAAGAAACTAAGTCCGGCAATTAATTCAATTCCTGCACGATAGCTATTTGGCACATTTGTCATGATTGCAGTTCCCACATTGTTAATTTTGCCGGTCATTACAAATTGATCTTTGTAATCCATGTAGAATACATTAGCCTCAAATATCATTGAACTGGCTTTATATCTATATCCCAATTCAAAATCGATCAGTTTCTCTGGTGAAATTGTTTGCGATGTGTCGGCATCTCTGTAAACCGAACGATTTGGTTCACGATTGGCTATACCTAACGAAAAGTAAAGATTTTGCTTCTCGTTTACTTTATAGAAAATCCCGGCTTTGGGATTGAAGAAATTATAATTATGCGATTGTGTAAGGTCACCCAAATCATCATGAGTACCATCTATATTATAATTAATAGTACGATATTGCAAATCGCCATAAAGATTAATTTTAGATGTTAAACTATAATTTGCCTTAGCAAATATATTAATGTCAGATTTTGTGCCAGTATTGAAATACCAGTTTTTGTCAAACTGATCAACTGCCGAAACCTGCGACCATAT
>CALDOI010000133.1 GCA_937912115.1 uncultured Bacteroidota bacterium
GCTACCTCACCTTTGGCAACATACACACCGGGCAGTAATGATATTGTTGCTGGTTCAGTAGTTTTAACACTAAGTGCTGATGCCAGTTATCCATGCACAGGATCAATTCAGGATAACATGATACTTTCTTTTATCCCGCTTCCTATAGCAATTGCCGGCGGCAATCAAAATATTTGTCTAAATACAACGATTACCCTTGTGGGCGATACAACCAATTGTAGTACTTGTTTCTGGACAACTTCGGGTGATGGTACTTTTAATAATGCTAATTTTATTAATCCCACATACACTCCCGGAAATGCTGATAAAGCAAGTGGCTCGGTGATACTTACTCTAACCGCCAATCCCATATTCCCTTGCACTGATTCACATAGTGACGATATGACTCTTTCATTAGATGCAATACCAATGCCTCAAATCACCATTAGCCCCAACGATACACTATGTGTTAATTCAATGGCAATTTTTCATGGAACCGACATAAGCGGTTTATCCATAGTGTCGTGGGGTTGGGACTATGGAGATGGTAACACCGGTATTGGCCAAAATACCACCCATACTTATTCTACAACCTTTCTCATGGAAGATCATGTAATGTTATGGGCTATTGACCAGTTTGGTTGTGCCGACACTAACTATAGTGATATTTGGGTTGAAGATCCTGAAATTGGGTTCACCATAAATGACAACCCTGCCTGTTTTGAAGATACCATGTCGTTTACCGGAACCGGTGATATCGTAAACTATACAAGCTGGAATTGGGATTTTGGTGATGGAGAAGTTGGTACCGGACGTGATACAGTTCATGTTTACCAATCTTCCGGAACTTTCAAAGTAACTTTATCCGTATGTTCAAAATCATCAAATGATAACGCAGTTGTTCTGGCAAAAGCAGTGGCAAATGCCGGATCGGATAATACAATTTGTCAGGGTGTTCCATTTGATTTTTCCACATCGACTATTATGCCTGATACAATTAGTTGCGACTCAGTACTGTGGATTGGTGGGTCGGGTACATTTAATGATGCAAAACGTTTACGCCCGATTTACTATAATGGTCCCGGAGAAATAGGAAATATTCCCCTTTCACTTATCGCCTATGGTAAGCAACCATGCAGCAACGATACTTCAACAATGATAATAACAATAGATTCTGTTCCCGACGGAAATTTCAATTATATGCCAATTGATACAAGTTGTGTGGCTGAATTGGTTTCATTCAATGCTTCGAGTCCTGTAGTTATCAATAGCTGGGAATGGGATTTTGGTGATGGTATACTTGGTAATGGTCAAAATACGACTCATGTTTATAATTATGGCGATACCACATACTATATTTCACTATCAATATCAAATACTTATGGTTGCTCATCAGTTTTTACCGATTCTATTTATGTTGATTCTGTTTTCACTGATTTTGATTTTCAACCACCAAATATTTGTTTAAAAGAAACCGTTGTATTTAGCGGAACAGGAGATAATATCACATACACCGATTGGGAATGGAATTTTGGTGATGGACATTATGCTATTGGGAAAAGCACATCCCACTTGTATGCAAATCCTGGACTTTATAATGTTACTCTTAACGTGTGTACCGACACAACTGTTAAGCAGGTATTGATTAATGCTCTTCCACAATCTGATTTTACTATTTCCCCTAACGACACAAGTTGTATGGGCGAATTAATCAACCTGGTTGCCACAGATATAACAAATGATATTATTAATTGGGATTGGGAGTTTGGTGATGGTAATATCGCCACAGGACAGAATGTTACTCATACTTACAATTCACCCATGAGCAATAGTTATAATATATTGTCCATTTATCAAAATAGTAACGGTTGTATTGATACCACGGTAAATCAACGATATGTACAAAGAGTAACAATCGATTTTAGTATTACTAATAGTCCCACTTGTCAGAATTATCCCGTCAACTTTCAATCAATAATCGACAGAGTTACGTTTACACCATATAATTGGACTTTCGGTGATGGTTTTTCAGGTATTGGAATTGACACCCATCATACTTATTCAATTCCTGATACACTAAGTGTGGTATTGGATGTTTGTTCTGAGCAATCAATACACGAGCTCATTATAAATGCTAGTTGTATTGTGGATGCCGGTGGAATTCAACATACCTGTCAGGATGTATATTTTAATTATGCAAATTCAGCTACTCCTCCAACTGCTTCGAGTTACTCGGGAGTACAGTGGTATTCAACAGGTTTAGGAACATTTAATAATTCCACATTAGTTACTCCCACATATTTTCCTCATCCTTCAGAAGGAATAACTCAAAACGAGACAATCATTATGACCATGATTGGCTTTGGTATTCCTCCCTGTGCAAATGATACTTCTTTTGCTCAATTGGTAGTTATTCCGGGAGCATATGCTCAAGCCGGATCTGATGAAAATTCATGTTATGGATTACCCTATGATTTTGCAAATTCCACCGATTCAGCATTTGCAACACATTATGCAAATCTATACTGGACAACAACCGGAACAGGAAACTTTGTTGACCCAAACCTAATGCGCCCAATTTACATTCCAGGGCCTAATGAAATGGGATCGATTACTTGTACAATGGTGGCCTCAAATATTATAAACTGCGATTCAATCGATGATATGGTTCTAACTATCCGCCCGGTATTTGAAGTACCAGTAGATATTACTGTATGTTTCTATGATTCCATATATGCCCAGGGAGCATGGCGATATACATCTGGTATTTTCTTTGATACACTATTGTCAGTATATGGGTGTGATAGTGTGATAGTTACAAATCTTACAGTACGCCCTAAAATCGATAAAGATTTTACCACATCAACAGGTGATTCCATTTGCCATGGAGAAGCCGTTTTATTTAGCCAGACTGGATCAGCAAACCTTGTATACTGGCTATGGGATTTTGGTGATGGGCTCTATTCACAAGATTCTGATCCATGGCATACATACGCGTTACCCGGAGTTTATGATATTGTATTTTCGTATATTGATGAAAATGGTTGTTCAGACTCAACTTTACAACAGGTCAGGGTTTTTGAGCTTCCTGATATAAATTTAACAATCAGCATGTCAAATGCTTGTGTTAATACACCCATAAATTTCATTGGGAGTAGTAACTCTAGTATTGTATTATGGGAGTGGGATTTTGGAGATGGACAAACAGCTACCGGGCAAACTGCTACTCATTCATACTCCATCTGGGGCAATGTGGATGTGAGGCTCACTGTTACTGACATAAACGGATGTAGAGAAACTGCATATACCACAATTAAGGTTGCTCAACCACCCATGGCAGATTTCTCTCATAATATAATAATCTGCGATTCACTACAATTTACCGACCTTTCAACAAGTGCTCCCGGTTATAATCTGGTAACCTGGCATTGGAACTTTGGAGATGGCGATACATCAAATCTCCAGAATCCATCCCACCAATTTCCAAGTAATACAACACCCGGTGGCGTGGTATTCAACGTAAGTTTAACAGTAGTAGCTGATTCCAATGGTTTTATGTGTAGCGATTCTATTGTAATTCCGGTAACAGTACAATCTCTGCCGGATATCTTTGTTACTTATACTCCCGATCCATCATGTTTGGGTGATTTAACCTATTTCTTTGGCGAATCGGGTTTCCCAATAGCTATCTGGCACTGGGACTTCGATGATGGTAATTTTTCTAATAATCAATACGCATCTCATATTTATGCTGATACTGGCAACTATCTTGTGGAATTAACAATTGTTGACACCATTGGGTGCATAAATTCATTAAGCAATATCGTTAGAGTAAACCCTGTCCCCAATGTAACCTTCACTATGAGTGACAGCGTAATATGCCATGGAAACCATATACAATTTACAAGCACAGCAAGTGCAAATGTAGCACTTTGGTACTGGGAATTTGGCGATGGTTCGTTTAGCAATGATCAGCATCCAATACACTTCTACCAATCAGGAGGAACATATACAATTTATCTAACGGTAACTGATAGTTTGGGATGTAGTTCCACAGCCACTGATCAGGTAAAAATACTCCCTGGCGCAACAGCAGACTTCACTTACACAAATCTCACATGTGGCATTGTATTATTTACAGATTTAAGTACAGCCCCCACAGGATATAATATAGTAGAGTGGTTGTGGGATTTTGATGATGGGTTTACTGCAACAGTTCAAAATCCATCACATAACTTTGCATCAGGAATTGGCATTTATGATGTTTCACTAATAGTAACAGCCGATTCAGGAGGATTCTTTTGCACCGACACAATTATACAAACTGTACTTACTCCTGGATTACCATCAGTATTTTTCACATGGAATCCTGAACCAACAATGATTGGTAATCCAACTGAATTCTTTGGAACTTCAGGAAATACAATAACAAGCTGGTACTGGGACTTTGGTGATGGTTACTTTGCCACCACTCAAAATACAACGCATAGTTTTACAACCCCCGGAGTATTCAATGTTGAATTAAACATAATTGATATCAATGGTTGCCAAAACACGATTGTCCATCAGGTAACTATAGTCAATCAACCCGAACTTGATTTTATCTGGAATTACAGCTGTGAAGCCGAACCGATTC
>CALDOI010000134.1 GCA_937912115.1 uncultured Bacteroidota bacterium
TCAATATGCATTTCCGATAGTTTCTTGCAAAATGCTTCTTTTTGATAAACAAAGTTGCATATTGCTTCAGCCTCATCTACCAGTTTTCCCTGGGGCTTCATGGTAAGGTTATTGTTGGCATCAAGTATACCACCCCTAAATACTACGGAAGATATATGCCCTTCTCCGGTGGCTCTAAAACTAATAATAATTCTTTTTTCGCCTTCTTCCAATCCTGATTGATCAGGATCTTCCACCATAGATGGATTAAAAAATGCAGCCGATTCAATTGAATACTCACTTGTAAAATATGCTCCAATTAATAATTTCTTAAACTCTGATAAAGCACCCAGATCCTCCATCTTATCTTTCATAATATCGCACACCCTGTCGAAATGCTTTTGATATATTTTTGAGATATTCCTATGCCTAGCCGAAAAGTCTCTTAACGTTTGATTTAAAGATAGATGAGCTGCTTGCTCGGGCATATCAATTACCTTGTGAATAATTGACTGAACTCTGGTTTCAGGTCCGGGAAAGAAGAAACGTGTAATTACTCTTTTTGGATCGGATGTAAAACGTATTGGTTTTCTCTTAACTGTTGTTGTCATGTGTCAAACCGAGTTAGTTAATATAAAATCTTATCAAAGATAGCAAAAACCATATTAGCATCCCTTTTTCAGATGTTGAAAATGGCATAATTCTCATACAATCGTGACCATATGTTGTGAATAAAACCGTTGAAAACAAATATTAGTGAGCATGTATTTTAACCCTAATTTCATATATTTGTGCGGGGATAATAAACCGTCTCAAAAATAACAGATTAATTAATCGAAGTGCTTTTGCAAACCAGGACTACAATTAGGTCAGACTATAATTGGTGTGGAAAAAACATCCTTCTTATCGACTCTGATAAAATTAATCATCGTCTTCACAGAATTTATTTTGAACAAACCAATTCAATCTTACATTGCATTGCTAATTTTGAGGAAGCATCACATCTTTTTCACACATTAACCATTGATATTGTCTTATTAGAAATGCATATGCTTAATAAGCAATGGAAAGATCTTCTTAAAATGGTAAGTTCCAAATTTAATATCCCAATCATTATTCAAACAACCCAGCATAATGATCTTGAGCAAATTAAAAATCTGGAATTCCCATTCAAAACCATTTTTTCTAAACCATTAAACTGGACATTATATTTGGAATCAATAGATAATAACTTGAAATTGGACAATTCAATGATAATCTCAAAACAATTGGAATTAAACAATTAAGCTGCGTACTCCTCTGAAGAGATTCCATTAAAACCTTATATGAATAGTGATCGTTTTTAATTTGATTTAGTCTAGATTTATTTGTATTGCTGTATCTTATTTCTGTTTCCCGCCTGTTGTAAAGCCATGTTTTAAATAAAAATTTTTTGTTTAATTGGATTTTACTATTTTTACATACCGTATATAGTTTGTATTGCATAATACAGCTTATATGGAAAGTTGAATTATTTGAATTAAATACCATACAATGCTAGCTGATAAACAGGGTCACAAAACAGTTTCTAATATTCCCGAAGGAAACCCATACTTTGAACTCAAAGCTACTTTGCAGTTTTTCATTACTGAAAAAAAATGGTCTAACCTTGAGCATTCTTCACGTAATATGATTGCGGTATATCCTGATGCAGATTTTGGCTGGTTTACTCTTGGTTTAGCATTATCGAGGCAGGGTGATTATACGGCAGCCATCTTAAATCTTAAAAAAGCTCTTTATCTCAATCCAGATTTAATGAGTGCAGATTATCAGCTGGGGATAACAAGTTATCGCCAACATAATTATTTACAAGCCATTCATCATTTTGAAGCCGCAAAGATGAAAGGCATGGACACCCATTATCTATATTATAACCTTGGAAATTCATGGTACAAAGAGGGCAAAGTGGATTCAGCCATAAAGTGTTATTTAAGGAGCTTATCAATTTGCCCTGATTTCACACCGGCTGCTTACGGACTATTCCGGATATATTTCAACAATCATGATTACCAAAATGCTGTTGCATCATTACGACCGGTTATTAGTGATGATAAACTTCCCAGCTATTTACTTGCTCAGGCAAGATTGCTCTATGAAAACGAATCGGAAACCAATTTTTCAATACTAAGGCAGGCACTTAAATTGCTAAATTCCGCAATCGACCTTGATGACAAATTTGCATTGGCTTATTACGAGCGTGCTTATGTAAAAACCCGTTTGGGTGATATCAAAGGTTTTGCCCATGATAAGGTAATGGCATTTCAGCTAAATCCCGAGCTTAGAAAAGGACATTTGCTTAGTTTGTTTTCAACGAGTTATTTGTAAAGGCGAGTCATTGGGTAATTGATATTCGGGGAATAGGATTTTTGATTTACGATATAGGATGTGGGATTTTTGAAGTTTGTTGAGATTCTTCGCTTCGCTCAGAAGGACAAAATTACTTCATTAAAGCATTTTGGCACTTAATCATTTCAG
>CALDOI010000135.1 GCA_937912115.1 uncultured Bacteroidota bacterium
TTGCTCTTTTAATGGCCTCGAGAACTGATGCAATTATTGATGCAATTGAGCTGGATAAAAATTCAGTGAATGAAGCTTCAGGAAATTTTATAAATTCCAAATTCGCTAATCGATTGAATATCATACATGATGATTTTGTAAATTTCGCCAATAAAACATCACATAAGTATGAACTCATTATTTCGAACCCTCCATTTTTCTCAAACGATTTAAATTCCCCTACTCTATCTCGTAACTCCGCACGACACATTGCTAATCTTAATCATAACAACTTATGTATTGGAGTTAAAAAGGTGCTTGTTAGTGAAGGACGTTTTTGTCTTGTTATGCCATATGAAATAGCCAACGAATTTATTGTAACTGCTTTCAATCATGGACTACATCTACATAAAAAACAATTAGTTAATCCTAAACCGGGCTCGAAACCAAACCGTATTAATATGGAATTTAGATTTGGTTTCCCAACAGAAGTTTTGATTGATGAAATTACTTTACGGAATGATGATAATCAGCATTCTTCACAATATAAAGAATTGGTACAAGAATTTTTAGTAAGTATATAACACTTTTACTAATTGCGCTTGGTAGTTAGATATTTACCAACAATCATTGCAATTATCACAGTTAGATATATTTGACCTGCAGCTCCAATAAAAATACTTACCGATCGAGCACACACAGTTACTGGTAAGATTTCTCCATAGCCAATGGTTGTAAGCGTAATAAAGCTATAGTAAATAACCGAACTAAATTTACTTTCGTCACCTGCCATTGATAATGCATTTTCATTGAAAGACAACAGTATGGCATTGAGTAATACCCCTACAATTCCTATTAGCAAGTATCCGCTAATTGCCTGTACTACTACACTAATTGATACATTCTTATTAGCTGCAATATGATTTATTAATATTCCGGCAGCTATTGTAAAAGTAATAGCACTAACAGTAAATACTGTTGCCATTAAATACCTGTCCTGAATAAAAACCAACAATGAATTAGCGATGATTGCAACAATTACTAGATACTTCATCCATTTGAATTTCTTTCCAATTATCGAAAAAATAGACAATAGCACCACTGTATAGGCAACGGTAACAAATATGTCATTAATAAATTCATTATCGATTATCGGGAAAATAAACACAAAGGCAACAATCGATAGTAGTAGAAAAATACTATTATCAACTCCTAAAATATATCCTGATTTTCGAGACATAACTGTTCGGTTTATCAATTAATTTGGAACAAATATAATCATTAACTTTTTTAATAAGTATTTCATAAAACTTCAATTGGATTATGGGTTTTATCCTACTTTTGATGCGTCATAAAAATGAAACAAAATGAATATCATTGAAAAAATAATTGCATCGCACACAAACAAAGAAACTGTTGCACCAGGCGACATTGCCGACATTAGTATTGATGCCAGAGTAGCTCGCGATTTTGGTGGGCCAAATGTTGTGAAAAACCTTGAAGATTACGGTCTTGAAGTTGATGATACTTCAAAAACATTCTTCACTTTCGACACAAACCCTACAGGCAGTGATCAAAAATATGCTGTAAACCAGCAAATTGTTAGGACATTTGCGCGCAAGAAAGGTATTAAAGTATTTGATATTGATAATGGAATTGGAACCCACACCTTAATGAGTGAAGGTCTGGCATGGCCTGGCTCAACAGCTGTTACAACCGATTCACATGCAAATATACTTGGTGCTATTGGTGCCTTTGGTCAGGGAATGGGCGATAAAGATATTAGTGCGGCTTTTCATAAAGGTAAAGTTTGGTTTAAAGTACCTGAGTCGGTAAAAGTTATTTTTACCGGAAAACGACCAGTTAATGTGAGCGCTAAAGACATTGTCCTTAATTTATTAAGTAAGTTCGGGGCAAATACACTATTGAGTAAATCAGTTGAATTCTATGGTGAAGAAGTTGACAAACTAACTTTGGACGAACGCATTACAATTGCATCCATGGGTACCGAGATGGGAGTTATTATTCTACTTTTCCCACCCAATAAAGCCGTAATGGAATATTGTGAAAAGGCCACAGGAAGAAAACTTGAAAAAATTGAAGCTGATTCTGATGCGAAATATGCTGAAGAGCATGTTATCGACATTAGTACATTTGTACCAATGGTTAGCCGACCAGGCAAGCCTCATGATACTGTTGATATTGAGACTGAAAAAAAGACTCGGATCGATTCAGGCTTTATCGGAAGCTGTACAAACGGCAGAATGGAAGATATGCGTACCGCGGCTCGCATCCTTAAAGGCAGAAAAGTGGCCCCTGGTGTTGTTCTAAAAATTGTTCCATCAACGGATGAAATTTGGCAACAATGTCTGGATGAGGGTTTGATTAAAACCTTTAAAAATGCAGGAGTATTATTTTCAAATGCCGGCTGTGCTGGTTGTGCGGCGGGACAAGTGGGACAAAACGGCCCCGGCGAAGTAACCATAAGCACCGGTAATCGCAATTTCCCCGGCAAACAGGGAAAAGGTAAAGTTTATCTTGCATCGCCAGCGTCGGTTGCAGCCTCGGCTATTGCTGGTTATATAACCACCGAAAATGACATACCTGCTGTTCCACCAGTATATGATTTTCAAGATCTTGAATCAAGGGTTGAAGCTGCTGTTAAGCATGAAAAACATGAGGACAAAGCTATTGAGGTTGAAGGTCGTATTTGGGTTATTAATGAAGACGATATTGATACTGATATGATATTCCACAACCGTTATCTTCAAATTACTGATCCTGCCGAAATGGGTCAGTACATTTTTGATAATCTTGCAGGACACGAAGATTTTGCAAAGAAATCACAGCCAGGGGACATTGTAATTGTAGGTAAAAATTTCGGTGCTGGAAGTTCCAGACAACAAGCTGTTGATGGTTTTAAAACTCTTGGAGTACA
>CALDOI010000136.1 GCA_937912115.1 uncultured Bacteroidota bacterium
ACAACGTACAGTATAAGCGTAGTGCGGGGTTCAAGGCACTTCACTTTCAGTTTACACCAATGTTTGTTAATATCTAATTCGTTCATTTTTAGCACTTCACCCCGCATTACGTTTATATAATGTTGTGTGCTGCCGTTTATCATGAGTACCCAAGCCATATGAAATAACAAATTATCTTTGTAGAAGATAATGTCCAACCATATTAGACCAGCTCAACATTGTATATACATGTTACCACTATATGGTTGATTGGTTCCTGTAAGAAATAGCAACCGGATAATACCTCGGTATGCGAAAATCAGAGAACTCACAAATGAATTGAAGACATATGTTATTCAATTAATAATTTTTTAACTATTGAGCGATCACCAATGTGTATGTTTAAAAAATACAAACCACGCTCATATTTTGAAACATCCAATAACAACTTAGTGCTGCCATCAAAAGAAGTATTATTGATTACTTCTACTAACTGGCCAAGACTGTTGTTAATTCTTATTTCATAAATATCACTGATGTTATCTAAATTATCGATTGTAACCTTATTTGATCCTGGATTTGGATATAAGGAGATTCCATCTAATTCATTGTCAGATATTCCTACTGTTATTCCAGAATAAACATAGGCAGAACCGGAGTTATCTCCATTATCATCATCATCTTTAGCACCAACTATAGCAAAGTTTCCATCGATAGCAATGGAACATCCATAAAGGTCCGAAGCTGCTCCATCGCTGGCGATGAGTTTATTTATCTCAGCACCAGTTAGCGCATCGTAAAAGTATGCGGAACCGGAATTGAAACCATTGTCATCATCCTGGTGGGCTCCAACTGCAACGATCCCATTGTCAATTGATATGGAGATTCCGAAGTTGTCCTTGTCATGGGCGTCTCCAGGGACGATATATGTGAGTTGTGAACCAGTGGAGACATCGAAAACATAAGCGGCTCCTGAATGGTCAGAAACGACGCTTCTGTTAGGAGCTCCTACGGCAACCAAGCCGTTATTGATATCAATGCAATCAGCGAAAAAGCCGCCTAGATCTCCGTACAGGTTCAGGATGTCCGGCTGTAACATGTTGAGTTGATTCCCTGTAGGTACGTCGAACAGATATGCCTTGGCAAAGGTGTAGCCTTGTCCAAGAACAAAGTAAGTCCGTGCTCCCACAGCAACGATTCCATTATCAATGGCAATGGATACACCAAAGGTCTGATAGTTGTTGCCCGTGTCCGGCAACAGTTTGTCTAACTGATTTCCTGTTGACACATCAAAAAGGTATGCTGCGCCGGAAGCATTGCCATATTCATCAGCATGCCAGGCTCCAACTGCAACGATGCCATTATTGATGGCGATTGAGTTACCGAATTCGTCTTCAGCCGCACCATCATTAGGGAGGAGTTTGGCAAGTTGCATACCTGTGGCTACATCAAATAGATATGCAGCCCCAGCGCTTGTTCCATTCTCACTGTCTCCTTTTGCACCTACCGCTACAATGCCGTTGTCAATAGCAATTGAATAGCCGAACTCTGCATTCTCTGTCCCGTCAGAGGGGAGAAGCTTTACTATCTGCAAGCCTGTTGATGCATCGAATAGGTATGCAGAGCCAGAGTTCGAGCCGTTGTCATCGTCGAAAGGTGTTCCAACTGCACCGATTCCATTGTCGAGAGAAATTGAATAGCCAAACTCATCATTAGTTGAACCATCGCTGGCAACTATCTTATAGTCTTCATTAATGCCTTGGCCAAAAAGATTGTTTACAGACAATATGTATGTAAGTAGTGTAATTAGCGTTAAATATTTCTTAGTTTTCATAACAAATAAGTTTTAGTTTCACAGAATTAAAGAAAATCGTAACAAGTACTGTTTATTAATTTTTTTCAAATGTAATGTAGTCTGTTCCTCCATTTCCACCACTAATGTCAATAAGTTCAATTTTTGAAGAGGATTGCGAGATAAAATCCCAATCGTCATTTAAATCTTCAAAATCATTGGTTAAGTTGAAATTGACATTAAAGTCCAAATCATCTTGACTATCATCATTGCTGTTGCTGTCTGTAATGCTCCAAGTTCCATCATAGTTATTAGTTCCATTATTTGCGTTTAATACTCCTGAACTATTAAAAGTGAAGTTGTAACCAGCAAAATCATTAGTTTCATCTGTTCCTGAGTCTATAAATTTCGTTATTCGCCAAGTTCCACTTTGTAAATTACTTTGCACTGAAGTTTGAGTGTTATAGCTCGGGTTGTCATCATCTTTACTACAAGACATAACAAATAACAAACTAAATAAACCTAATACCATGGATGTTAATCTAATTGCTTTCATAGTTTTATTTTAGTCCTTAATCGGACAAGTTTTAATTCCAAATGGTGCATAAAGTGGACAAAAGCTTATCAAGCTGGTAAAAACGAAAACACCTGCAAGCACTAAAAGCACTATGCCTAATGTTCCGGTAATTGTTCCTGTAAAATAAAGAACTCCAACAATTGCAGCAATTATTACTCTAATAATTCTATCTGCAGTACCCATATTTTTCTTCATGTTTTTAAAATTTAAAATTCTTGCATTATTGCGATGCAAAGATAAGTGGTGTTAAATTGCTGTGCAGTGACTGTGGTCACCACTCACCAATAATTCTTATTTCACCTGATTTTTGTGAAACTTTTCCATCGGTTTCAAGTTTTTTCAACACTCTTGTAACCACTTCTCGTGCAGTTCCTAATTCATTAGCAATCTGGTTATGACTCATTACAATTGAATTATTATTAATCAATTCGGATTTCTTTTTTAAATGGTCATAAAGTCTTTTGTCCATTCTCTCCAATAGCAAGCTTCCGATTGTATCTAAAAGTTCTGAATACCTTAAATTGAATTGATTATAAAAAAGTTCATTAAAATCGGGATAGTTTTTTAGCCAATCTGGTAAATGGCGAACAGGAATTAGAAGGATTTTTGAATCTTCTTCTGTGTTTGCAAATACTTTACTCGGGGTATTTTTTAGTGCAGCATAAAATGTCATTACACAGCTTTGGCCAGGTTCAATATAGTAGAGCAATAGTTCTTTTTCATCAAACCTTGAATAAACTTTGACAAGCCCTTTGATAACAATAGGTAACACTTTAACGTACTGATGTTCTCTTAAAATTTCAGTCCTTTTTGAGATGTCTTTGACGCTTGATTCTCTCAAAATCATATCAACCAAATCTGGTTTTAAAAAGAACAATATAC
This sequence comes from uncultured Bacteroidota bacterium, assembly GCA_937912115.1. GTDB lineage: Bacteria > Bacteroidota > Bacteroidia > Bacteroidales > F082. The sequence continues at coordinate 3,231 of CALDOI010000136.1, forward strand.
TTTTGTCAAAATCCATTTTACATTTAGTTATTTTAGGTTCCAACTAACGTCAAATATTCTGACTGGTATTCAGTAATTTATCAAATCCAACGTCTTGTGGTTTAATGTCAAATTTAGCAATATTTTTTCTTATGCGAGACACTAATCTGAGTTTTCTTTTTTGGTCAAGAAATAAGTATTCTGCTGGAGGATTATATTGTTCTCCATTTGCAAGCATATTCCAAATTATTACCGCTAGTTTTCTTGCAGTTGCACTAATTGCTGTTGCCCGTCCTTTTTTATAATTTATTCGCCTGAAGAAATCGTTAAGATGTCCTTCTTTTAAATTACCGATTACATTGGCTGATTGTCGCAATGTTATTTTTAGTCTGTTGCTCCCTTTTGGCAAATGATGGCTTAATACCTTTCCTCCACTGATTTTATTGTTGGGAGCGAGTCTAAGCCATGCAGTAAATTCTTTTGCTGTTTTAAATCTTTTAAAGCCTTCTAAACCTATTTCGCTGATAAATGCCATTACTGTAGCATCATTAACACCTTCAATGGCCATAAGGTCAATTCCTTCAAAATATTGAAAGCCAATTTGGTTCATATCTGTATTCCTTATTGCATTTTTGTTTTTTCGTTTATAGGCTTTTTTTTTGCTGTATGCTTTTTCTTGTTCTCATCGCTTTTGATTATCTTTTTAAGCAGTTGTTTAATTTCTTTATCTGTTTCGTCAATTTGTTTTTGTAGATGTAGATATGTTTTCCATTCTTGTTTTAGAGCAAAGAAGTAATCTTCACGACCATTGTATTGCAATGCTTTTGCGATTTCTTCTTCTGACTTTCGGATATTATAGTGTCTGAACTTTGCTAATTCTTTTCCTGATTTTTCTCCACCAATAAATGCCGAAATAATATCCTTTCCAGTTAAGCCAACAATATCATTTACTACAACATCTAACCTTAAGTTCATCAGTCGTAAATACTTTTGCATTTTTTGAACCGTTGCCCCAGATTGTTTTAGAATATTTTGTCTGTGACGAGAATATGTTCTGATAATATCTGTTGTACTATCAGGCAGAAAACTACTGCTTAATAATCCAAGTGTATGAAGTTTTTGTATCCACTGGCAATCTTTAATATCAGTTTTTTTTCCTTTGATATTTTTGGTTTGACGACCGTTTACCAAAATTACTTCAAAACCTTGGGCAACAAGAAATGAAAATATATTTTGCCAGTATGTTCCTGTGCTTTCCATTGCAATTGTTGTAACTTCATGTTTTTTAAGCCATTTACTCAACTCCTGATGATCTTGGGTATAAACACCAAATTCTTTTACGTCTTGTGCATCTTGTCCAACAGCCACCCAATGGCTTCTACTGCCAATGTCTATTCCTGCAGCATAAGGATTAATAACTTCCAATGAAACCTGTTTTTTACTCATAATGATGTGTTTAAGTTAAAAATATGAGTTCCAAGGAATGTAACTTCTAATTTTGAAATTATTCCAATCGGGATATCAACCTAAAGCAGACTCACCACTTAATTCAAACCCAAGTGACGAAAAACACATATCACTTTTTACATTCTTACCAGGATTGCGCTCGGACTTTTAAAGCACCATTCAAAAAACCGGTCTTTGCAAGGAACTCGCTACAAAAGTAGTAACGTTAGCGAAAATATTCAACCGAATTTTTATGGTAGGGGGATTGCACACAACGGGAGTCTGCGCACAAACTCTTCATTTTACCGATAAAGATACTATATTGT
>CALDOI010000137.1 GCA_937912115.1 uncultured Bacteroidota bacterium
CCGCAAAATTAATCCGCCTTCGTCAAAGTAAAGGTCATGTAAATGCTGATGCTTGTATATTTTAGCGGAATCAGCAACCTTGACTTATGCCTCATGCTAAGATTGCAGGATTGCTAAGACTTTGAAATCAAGTATTTTTGTCATTTGATTGAAGCGACACTGTAGATACCTATTGAGGTTTGAAGCAGAAATGGTGCTAGAAATAGACAATCATCCTAAGGTCACAAATCAGTCACAGTTAAAAAACCAAACTCCATAAAATACTAAAAGCCACCCCGTTAAGAGTGGCTTTCGTGGACCCACCAGGACTTGAACCTGGGACAACCTGATTATGAGTCAGGGACTCTAACCAACTGAGCTATAGGTCCCGCTTTTTCAAAAAATCCCGAGATAGAATGAATTCAAAATCGGGCTGCAAAAATAGAAAAATTTATTTATTTGTCAATTGTTTTTTAACAGAAAGAATATTTAAAATTGAAGGGGTTTATTGTAAAGTACTTTTAAAGTACCTTTGTGAATTAATATTGTGTTCAAAATGCTTACTAAACTTCTGATTTTAAGTCTCGCTGTATTAATTATAAACATCCCTTTTGGATACTGGCGTGCTAACGTTAGGAAATTTTCTTTACAATGGATATTAGCAGTGCATATACCTGTGCTTTTTGTGATAACACTACGAATATTAGTCCATGTTGGATTTGCATGGTTTACCTTTGTTTTTTTAGTAATTGCATTTTTTTTAGGACAAACTATTGGTGCATACATCCACAAAAAAATAGAACAACGTTGTAGTGAAACTACATCATGCCTGATTATGGATTTGTTCAGGCATAATTGTTAATTTATCTACGACCCCTGCATGTCCCCTTTGAACTTCCTCCAAAGAATATTGATACTCCCAGAATAAATCCAAAGTTATACCAACCCCCGTTGTTATTAACTTCGTAAATGCCAACATTCTCGTTAAATAAGCTAATAATAAAGGTGAAAAAGGAGATAAAACCGTGCCATAGACCCATCCAAAATCCGGCTGCCTGTTGAACGAACTCTTGATTGCCAGGAGCACATGAAGTTAATAGTATTGCGATTATTGCAATCGGTGACCATTTTTTAATTTGTGAAAATTTCATAGCAAGTAAATTAGCGGTTTAATTATTTCAAATAATATCATAAGTATTTGTTAACGAAGCGAAGTTAAAGAAATTATTTTTGTTTTTGGTATATGTTTGCAGCATGCGCAATATCTTAATATTAATTTTCGTATTTAGTATTATGGTTTCCTGTAACGGACAGTATACAGATACACTTAAAAATAATAACATGAATAAACTGAGTTATTCCTCTAGCCCTTATCTTCAGCAACATTCCGATAATCCCGTGCACTGGCAGGAGTGGGGTGATGAGGCTCTACAAATGGCAAAGGACAATAACAAACCATTAATTATCAGCATTGGATATGCAGCCTGCCATTGGTGTCATGTGATGGAGCACGAGAGTTTTTCGGATGAAGAAGTTGCTGAATTTATGAATGAAAACTTTGTGTGTATTAAAATTGATCGTGAGGAAAGGCCTGATATCGATCAAATATATATGGATGCTGTTCAGCTCATTAGTGGGCGTGGAGGTTGGCCTTTGAATGCTTTTGCCTTATCAGATGGGAGACCGTTTTTTGCAGGCACCTACTTTAATAAACAACAGTGGATGGATGTTTTGATGCAGATTAGCGATATGTACAAAAATGATAATCAAAAAGTTGTTGGTTATGCAAATGAATTAACAAATGGCATTAACAAAAATCCTCTCGATATTGTTAAATCAACTAGTATTCATGATTTTAAGAATAGTGATTATACTTTGCTGTTAGATCAGTGGCTTAACCAAGTTGATACGAAAAATGGAGGCTTTAGTCTAGCTCCTAAGTTTCCGATGCCTGCAACCTGGGAATTCCTGTTGCAGTATAATTATTTCACCAGCAACACTGAGGCACTCGAAGCTGTTGAGCTTACACTTGATGAAATGTCGAAAGGTGGAATTTATGACCAAATAGGAGGTGGTTTTGCCCGCTATTCAGTTGATGAATACTGGAAAGTACCACATTTCGAGAAGATGCTTTACGATAATTCCCAGCTTGTAAGCTTATATTCGCATGCATATCAGGTAACAAAATCATCCAGATATAAGGAGATTATCCAGGAAACTTTAGAATTTATTGACAGGGAAATGACTGACGAAAATGGTGGGTTCTACTCATCATTAAATGCTGATAGCGAAGGAGTGGAAGGAAAGTACTATGTTTGGAGTTATGATGAGCTAATTAATATAGTTGACCATAAACACCTGAAACTAATTCTTGATTATTATCAAATAACCGAAAAAGGAAATTGGGAGCATGGGATTAATATATTGCTTCCTGTTACTTCTAAGGAAGTATTTGCAATTGAAAATAACATCGAGCTTGCATGGTTTGAAACCATACTCAATCATACAAATGATCAATTATTAGTCTATCGTGAAAAACGAGAAAAACCAAGTACAGATAATAAGATATTAACTGCCTGGAATGCGCTTATGATAATGGGCTACCTAGATGCATATAAAGCTATTGGTGATGACATGTATCTGCAAAAAGCAATCTCCAATGCGCAATTTTTGGAAAATAACATGCTGGCTGATGATGGAAGTTTATATAGAAATTACATGAATGAGAAGGCATCAATTACCGGATTTCATGATGATTACACTTTGTTTGCTCAGGCATGTGCTGAATTGTATTCAGTAACATTTGATAACCACTGGCTTGAATTATCTAAAAATCTGACAGATTATTGTATCAACCACTTCTATGATTCGCAAACAGGTATGTTTTACTATACATCTAATCAAAGCGAAAGCCTTATTGCCCGTAAATACGAACTTACTGATAATGTAATTCCCTCTTCAAATTCAATAATGGCGAACGTTCTTTTCAAACTCAGTCATTATTACGACGATAAGGCGTACAATGAAATTGTAGTTGGCATGATGAATAATGAATTGGACAATATTAAGACATCTGGCATCTGGCATGCCAACTGGGCTATATTGCTAGGGTTAATCACGAATGAGCCAACAGAAGTTGCAATAATGGGTGTGGAATATGGTAGGTTAACCAAATTGCTACAGAAAAATTATTTACCAGGATCGTTGTTTTTAGGAGGTATGGATGAAAACCTTCCATTGTTGGAAAATAAAAAGATTGATGGTAGTACGATTATTTATGTATGCCGTAATAAAACTTGTAACCTGCCTGTTGATGATGTTAGTAAAGCTTTGGAACAAATTAATTCAGGTAATATCCGGCATCAATAAAGTAATTTGTATTGGGTATTTTTAATACATATGAGCATAATTGGAACTATAGGCAAGGTAGGAGCCATTGATAATCAGGTTATCAAAATAACTTTCTAATCCGGTGGCAAAGTT
>CALDOI010000138.1 GCA_937912115.1 uncultured Bacteroidota bacterium
CTTATCGATAGAAAACTACTGAAAGACAATTGGTTAAAGGAAACAATTATTACGATGATTCCGTCTTTTTTAATTTCTGCAATTATAATTTTCGATAAAGGATGGCTTACAATTGGACTAGGTATCTTATCTTTACTGATTTTCTACAGTTATTATCTGAATAAAAAAAGATTCCAAATACAGTTATTGCTTGAATGACAAATGAAAATCAATACAATAATTTGATCATATATTTGATCATTTATTTCTTTTTCAATAGTTTTTTGTTGCCACAAGGATTGTTGTACACTACAATACTTACTCCGGTAATGGCATATTTCCTATTTAAAGAAAAGAAATTAAGAAAGGTTTACATTTGGGCAATTGCACTAATCATTCCAATTCCTTTTCAATTACTATCAGGAGTTGAGTTGCAGAGCTTTATGGTATCTAACATCATGGTAATTACTGCCTTAGTATTTTTGATTACTGCGTATTATTTCATAAAAAAATACAAATATTTAATAGATATTGTTTTTCGCAAGATATTAATTATCAATACTTTTTTTGTAGTGTTGGCCATTATCATTTTACCTTTTGCGTCAATACGTGATTTGTTATGGTACGACGTTGCACTTACCAAAGGCCTGGAACTGATACCGAGGTTAAAGCTGTTTACCTATGAAGCATCTTATTATTCGTTAATAATGATGCCTGTTTTCTTATATTTTATAATGAGGGTTTTCTACGATAAGGAAAAGCACCCAATGCTAGTTTTTCTGGCTTCAGTTATCCCTTTGTTACTTTCATTTTCATTTGGTGTACTGGGAGCATTATTAATTGCACTTTTAATAAGTGTGATTATCTTCTGGACTAAAATTCCCGGCTCTCTCCAAAAGTTTAGCATTCTTAGTACAACCTTTTTGATAATTTTATTTGTCTTATTATTTTTTATCTGGCCTGAAAATCCAATTTATTTTAGGTTGGAAAATATTTTTGAAGGACAGGACACAAGCGCAATGGGACGATTAGTATATTCATTTATGTTTGCCAAAGACATTATTATTGAACATGGTGTAATATTTGGCATTGGTCCTGGTCAAATCAAGATCGTTGCTCATGATATGATTGTTAATTACTACGAATACCATGGCACATTAGAAACAGTTGTGCGAATTCCTAATTCGATGGCCGAAATGCTTGCAATTTATGGTGTGTATGGATTTGTATTTAAATTATTCTTGGAAATCTATTTCTTTATTAAACTTCGCATTTATTCAAATCTATATGCACTAGTGCTGTTCCTGTTTATTTTGATCTATCAGTTTACAGGAAGTTTTATCACGAATATTGCCGAACTTGGAATATGGGCTATTGTTTTTGGCGTTAGATTTATTGATTTTGACACCCTTCCATATCAACGAAAACTTGATTCAGTATGAGAAAATCAATGAAAATAGCATTCATTGTTCGTTCAACAATTAATCACGTTAAGGGTGGTGATAGCATGCAAGTGAATAATACTGCCATTGCCTTACGAAAACTAAATGTTGAAGTTGATATTAAACTTTCAACTGATAAAATTGATTATGGTAAATATGACCTGTTACATCTTTTCAACTTAATCCGACCAGCCGACCACCTGTTACACATCTCAAAAAGTAAAGTACCATACGTTGTTAGTAGTATTTATTTAGATTACTCACAATTTGATCATCATGGGCGAGTAGGTGTTCTGAAACTATTTTTTGGTCTACTTGGGAAGAATAATGCAGAGTTTGTAAAAAATAATTTCCGATTTTTATTAAACCAGGATAAACTTGCAAGCAAAGAATATCTGCTTGGACATAAACGAGCAGTAAAAAAGATTCTGTCTAATGCTCGTCTTATACTACCTAACTCAGAATCTGAGTTCTTGAGAATTAAAAAAGACTACAGCTTTTCAAAAGAGTATGTGGTAATTCCAAACGGAATAAATACGGATATTTTCAAAAATATTCCGAAAATTGATAGAATTGATAATCAAGTTATTTGTGTTGGACAGATATATGGATTAAAAAACCAACACCGACTTATTGAGGCAACTAAAGACCTGGGTGTCAAACTTGTAATAATTGGGAAATCACCACCAAACCATATATATTATAATAATTATTGCAGGAAAATTGCCGGATCGAACGTGCAATTTTTCGATTTTATGCCCCAAGAAAAATTATTAATGCATTACGCTCAATCAAAAGTTCATGCACTTCCCAGTTGGTTTGAAACTACTGGTTTGAGTTCACTTGAAGCAGGAGTTATGGGATGTAACCTGGTTGTAGGACATGGTGGTGATACTATGGATTATTTTAAAAATCATGCTTCATTTTGCGATGTAATCGACAATAAAAGTATACAGGATGCTATTGAAATACAATTAAATAAGCCAACAAATTTTGAATTCAGGGAGGTGATTCTTGAAAACTATACTTGGGATCATACAGCAAAAAAAACTCTTTTGTCATATAAAAAAGCACTCAATGTTGACTAAGAAATTATCCATCGGTATTATTGGCACTCGTGGTATTCCTAATCAATATGGAGGATATGAGGCAGCCGTTCAGGAGCTTGCCCCACGACTTATGGCAAAAGGACATGAAGTGGTAGTTTATTGTTCTAGTTTACAAACATACAAAGATAGTATCTGGAATGGAGTGAAATTAATATATCAATACGACCCCGAAAACAGGATTGGATCAGCCGGGCAATTTATCTACGATTTAAAATGCAATATTTCTTCACGCTTTCAAAACCACGATGTAATATTTCACATGGGATATACAAGTGATTCCGTATGGCATTGGCTTTGGGATTCAAAAGCAAGGCATATCACTAATATGGATGGATTGGAGTGGAAGCGATCGAAGTATTCGCAAAGGGTACAGAAGTTTCTTAAAAAAGCCGAGAAGTTGGCTGCTGTAAAAAGCAATTTACTTATTGCCGATTCAATCGGAATATTGGAATATGTGCAGCAAAAATACAATACACCTGTTTTGCATATTGCCTACGGTGTTCAAATCCCAAATGTTTTTGATGAAAAACGTTTAGCAGAATACAAGCTTACTCCAAATAAATACGATTTGTTAATTGCCAGGATGGTTCCTGAAAATAACATTGAGATGGCAATCAAAGCTAAGAACCTATCCAATGTTGAAGATGTCCCATTAGTGATTTTCGGAAATGAAAATAGTTATGGTAACAAGCTCAAGGAGGAGTATAAAGGTAACGCCAGAATCAAATTTTGTAATGCAAATTATGATAAAGTATTACTTGACTCATTACGGCATTTCTCACGCTATTATATTCATGGTCACTCTGTTGGAGGCACAAATCCTTCATTGCTTGAGGCTATGGCTGCCCAAAGTCGTGTGCTGGCTCACAATAATGTTTTTAACAAGGGGGTATTACAACAAGGGGGTTCATATTTTAATACTGCCGATCAATTAGTTGAACTGCTGAATCAGGATAATCCTTATGCAATAAGTTTGGAGCAAATTGCCGGAAACCTAAAGCTATTAATGGAGGACTACAACTGGGAAATAATTACTAACAAATATGAGGAAGCTGCTTACCACATATAGAATAAAGTATTCATCGGAAGAGTGGGTGTGGTTTTTTATATGGTTAACTTTACCTGTTTCGATTCGGTTGAACAGTTTATCGATTCTAATCGGAACATTGGTTCTGATAGTATCTTATATTAGACAGCCACATAGCATTGTTCGCAGGCAATTAGTTCATTTGTCGCTACCGTTTGTTTTCTTTTTATTGCATGCAATGGGCGTTTTTAATAACCTGTTCAATCTTCAAACCTGGAAAGAACTTGAACAAATGTTACCGTTTTTGGTAATTCCACTATTGTTTTTACTTGGTAAAATCGAGAAAAATACTTTTACTCAGATTGCATTAACTGCCCTGGTATTATCCTTAACTTTTTCAGGATTGATTATGCTTTTGGAGTCAACCTGGAGATTTTTACCTGAAATGGATTTCTCATATTTCACATACCATAAGCTAATTTCTCCATTCCACTCCGGTGCTATATATACAAGTTTATTTCTGATAGCAGTTCTTTTCCAAATAAATGAATTAACATGGCTATCAAAAAACAGAACCTGGAAATATGTTATTATAGTATTATTATTAGTCTTGCTGTTTTTAGCAGCATCAAAACTAATGATAGGTATTGGTATTCCTTTATTTGTTTTGAAATACAGAGAGCAATTGATCTATACTTTTTTACGGAGAAAAATAATTATCCCAATCATAATAATACTAGGGTTGATAATTATAGTGCCGGTTGGTTTAAGGTTAAACAAACTGTTGAAACCTAATCTGGAAGAGGTTTTTGCTAGTAAATATAAATATGATTCCCCGATGAATGGACTAAACCTTAGGTTAATTCAGGCAAGGTTTGGGATCAAAATATTAGAGGAAAACAATGCCTGGATTAATGGAGTTGGCATATTGGATGCACAGAAATTACTAAACGAAAAATATATTGAATATGGACTATATACCGGCTATGAAGGAACTGATGATATTGGATACTTAAATTATAACTTTCATAATCAATTTGTTGAAACATTTGTAAGAAGTGGGCTCATCGGAGTTATACTTTTGGTTGCTATGATATTAAGTTTACTGATGATACCACAATCAAAGCTTTTTATTTCACATTGGATTATACTAATTGTTTTTATGTTTTTTATGACAGAATCAGTATTAGAGCGACAACAGGGAATTGTTTATTTTTGTCTTATATATTCATCATATTTTTACAAGCGCCCACAATTAGACATCAGATAATGAGTTATATGTATTATACAGAAAATTCAGATATAGAGTATATTAATAACCGGCCGCTTTTAAAAGACATAGAAAAAAAATTCAGAACCACATTCCAAAATTCTTTTTAGAATTGAATAATACAACAGAAAACATATCTGCAATACAGGAACAGATTAATTCAACTCTCGAGTATTTTGAATTATTCAAATACCCCCTCCTACCAGAGGAAATACATCGTTTTATGAATTTCAAATGTAGCTTGAATGATGTTGTTTCTCAGTTACTTGTAATGAAGCAAAATAGTTCTGTGTATTTTTCAAATGAGGGGTTCTATTGCAAAAAGGATGAGCCATCATGGTCGATTGAACGTAAAAAAGGAAATGATCGAGCCATCGATCTTCTTTATAGGTCATCGCGGTTTGTAAAAGTAATAAAAAGATTTCCATTCGTTGTTTCCATAGCCATATCAGGATCGCTTTCGAAGTACTATGCTGACGAAGATGCCGACATCGATTATTTTATCATTGCAAAAACAAACAGACTCTGGATTGCCAGAACCCTACTACATTTATTCAAGAAATTTACCTTTATTACCGGACACGAGCATTATTATTGTATGAATTATTTTATTGATGAATCAGCTCTGGAAATCGATCAGAAGAATGTGTACTCTGCAATAGAAACAGTGACCTTGTTACCTGTCTATAACAAGGAATTAATAATTAAATTGAAACACCAAAATAGCTGGTTATCTGATTATTTACCAAACGAGACAAATGAACAAGATCTTAGGTTTTTATTGTCTGACAGGAAAGAGAATATAAAGACTTTTTTTGAGTCTCTTATAAATGCACTTGGGGCCGATAAACTAAATAGTTTTTTCATGCGGATTACAGATCGTAAATGGCGTGCCAAATGGAGGAAGAAGTCCTATCCCATGGAAAACTATGATCAGGCGTTTTGTACAACATTGCATATTTCAAAAAATCATCCCGACAATTATCAGACAAATATCCTACAAGCCCTTGAAAACAATTCAAAACTAATAATTCAATCAAAATGCGAGCTGTAATTGTAATCGGGGGATCAGGCTTTTTTGGATCAGCAGTTATTCGTCAATTGCACAATAAAGGATATGAGATTTATGCTGTTCAAAACAAATCAATTATTGATAGTAAAGATGATATTTCTGTAATTACAGGAGGCATTAATGGACTGACTGCGAAAAGAATAAATGAGATAAACCCCGTGGCTATATTTCATTGTGCCCGCCCAACTTTTCCATATTTCAGGAAGTTGGGACGAAGTATAGCAGCATTTAAAGCATCAAGGCTAAATAATTATTTATTGCGGCAGATTGAAAAAAGCGGGATTATCGCACCTCTACTTTTTGCCTCAGGTAGTTTATGTTACGGAAATAGTATAAATGCCCATGACGAGAAATCTCCACTAGCTCCAATAAGTTATGCACGTCAATATTTAAGAGGTGAATTACCAATTGTGAGGGCATCACAAAAAAATAATACTCCGGTTATTATACTCCGTTTTCCATGGTTGTTGGGCAATGGCTCATGGTTTTCATGGTTCTACCTTAAAAATATATCTGAGAAAAATATTGTTCCATTATTCGGGAATGGGGAAAACTATATGTCGTTAATTGATGTTGATGATGCTGCAAAGCTAATGGTTAAGTATTCCGAGAATAAAATTGAAGGTGGAGTGTACAATATATTCTCACCTATTCATAAAACGCAAAAGGAATTTGCCTTGCAGGTTTCCACGCATTTTGATAGTGAGATTGTTAATTATAAGAAAATATATGTTAATGGTTTGGAAGTTGCAGCAATGGAAGCATTTACATCAAATATCATACTAACTTCGAACTATCAGGAAATAATAAAAGACTTTCCATTTAATAATCTAACTCAAACACTTGCAAAGGTTAAGGATTAAATAATCCACCAATTAAAAAGCTGAAGTTGGATAGCACACATGGAGCAGCTGATATTATTAAGTATATGGTGTGGAGTATTGGAGAAATGGAATATTGGCATTTTTCCAATAATTATACAATGAATTATAATAATCCAAAAAATCAGAATTACGATATCATTTGGAATTATATTATCATCACTTCTGAAAAACAAACAAAGTATATTCACCCTTTGACCAAAGACTTGTTTTTTGCAGTTTTTGATCAATGTTCCATAGTTTGTCTGCCTTCTGTTTGTTGCTCTTAATTTTATGATCGTTATACCACGGCGGATAAAGAATGCTGTATCCTTTACGTTGTAATAAAGAAAATTGTGAAAATGCCTTTTTAATATAGCCAATACTATAACAATGTGATTGCAAAAACCGGTTTACTGAATATCCTCCCCATACTTTCCCTAGCCGAGCAAACGCAATTTTAAAATTTAGTTTGATGACCTGCACCAGTAATTCTCGTAAATACCACTTGTTTACGAAAGTGAGCACCGCTATTCCATTTGGTTTTAGTAGTTTATGTATCTGGCTTGATGAAAAGTTTAAATCCTCAACGGTATTTAGTGCTCCAAAGTAAACGTATATCAAATCGAAGCTGTTTTCTCCAAATTTATCAATAAGTGAGCGTTCATCCGATTGAATAACTTTTGCATTTTTTATCTGGTCTTTGTTAAGTCTTTTTTGGGTAAGCTTCACCATTTCTTCCGAAATATCAACTGCCATAAAGTTTTTATCTGGATAATTTGACGCAAACCAATGTATATCAAACCCAGGCCCACAACCAATTTCCAGAACATCATTTAACTCATATTCTGTAGTTATTTTTCTGAAATCTTTCCTGATTCTATCCAAACTAGTATTAACACCTGCTCTGACTTCAAAACCTAAATTAGCGTCTTCATCATAGTACAAAGCCACATCCTTATAGTAATCATTATTATCTTTATTAGTCATACAGCAAATATTTCGATCTTATAATCATAAAATCATCGATCCCTGGTTGCCATGTTTTCCTAATCTCATCTTCACTTAACCCAATATTAATTTGATTTCTTAATTCGGATGTACCAGCAAGTTTTTCGAAATAGTTAATAAAATATTCTCCATTTCTACTCATTATTTCATGGGCTCCAATTAACCAGCTAAGGTTAATGGTTTTTTCATTTTTTTTGTAATTCTCAGCATAACTACTGAGGTTTGCTCCGTAACATTGTTCCCCATTATAAAGTGGAGTTGTTGCCCCTTCGGTACTCGTAGGGGTAAAAACAAAACTCCCGAGATTATATTCAGGGTGACCAAATACCTGAAACGGAAATTCAGTTCCGCGACCAACACTCATAACTGTCCCCTCAAAAAAACAGATTGAGGGATACAAATATACTGACTGCCAATTGGGTAGATTTGGAGAGGGTTTTGTTATAAGTTTTACTATCATATTGTGATAATATCCTTCAAGAGGAACTACTTTCAAATCTAAACTATCCGATTGATTGATCCATCTTTCACCCACTACCATCTTAGCATATTCTCCAATTGTCATTCCGTAAACTACTGGTACAGGGTGTAATCCAACAAAAGAACTATACTCTTCTTCCATAATGGGTCCATCAACAAAGTATCCGTTTGGATTTGGTCTATCAAGCACAATTACAGGAATACCATTTTCGGCACAAGCCTCCATTACATATGTTAGTGTAGATATGTATGTGTAGAATCTGGCTCCAACATCCTGAAGATCAAAAATTAC
>CALDOI010000139.1 GCA_937912115.1 uncultured Bacteroidota bacterium
ATAAAAAATATAAATCATTAAAATACAGGATTTTATAAAATGTTGTCATTGGTAACGAAGTGAAGAATCTACTACTTTGTAGAGATAATTCGCTATGCTCAGCATGACATACAACTAGGTAAATTTATTTGTAGATAATTCTCTGATCAAAATAAAAAACTTCTTCATAAAAAAAGCCTGACATGTTTCCCAAATCAGACTTTTTTAAAATATATTTTGATAGCTATCTAGAATTTATATAATCCGTCATCAATAAGCTTACCTGCAATTCTTCTTCTTGCTTCCTTAACGTTAACTGAATAAGCTTTTGTTAATGTATGCAAAGCATTACAGAGCTTGGTTTTCAGTTCTCCTTCAGCAAATGAACCGATGGCATCGAATCCTGATTTATAAATTTCAGCAGACATGTCCTGAGTCAGTACGTCAAGAATATCTTTATATACCGAGATATCCGATTTCATGTTATTCTTATCTAATTTCTCAACACGTAATAATGTAGATTCTAGAAGATATAGATTCATCATCATATCCGATATGTTCATTAATACTTCTTCTTCATAACCCAACTGGCGCTTGAACGTATCCTGAATAACAGGTAGCAGCATTAATACAGCTTTTTTTAAGTTTATAACATAAGCATGTTTAGCTCCGTAATAATCACCAATTGATTGATCAACACTTTCAAGTTTATCAAGATTTGCTAATACTTCATTTGCTGCTTCAAAAAGGTCGATTTTATGTTTCATCCCTTTTTTCATTGTTGCATCAACAGTTATTAGACGGTTGATTTCGTTGGTACCCTCAAAAATTCTATTTATCCTTGAGTCACGGTATGATCTGTCGGCAGGAGCCTCGGCTGAGAATCCCATTCCTCCATAAATCTGAACCATTTCATCAACTATATAATCGAGTGATTCAGAACCATATACCTTTAGCATTGCACATTCTGGTTCATATTCGGCAACACCGCCTATGTTTGCTTCTCCGTGGGATTTTCCTTCTTCTTTTAATCCTTCAATGGTATCTTGCATGTCTTTACTTGCACGATACACTGCTGATTCGGTTGAGAACATTTTAATAATCTGTTCTGCCATTTTATGTTTGATAGCTCCAAACTCCGAAAGGAACATATTAAACTGTTTACGTTCATTAGCATATGAAACAGAGTTATTAATAGCACGACGCATACCACCAATTACAGTTGCCCCAAGCTTAATACGCCCAATATGTAAAATGTTAAGAGCTATTCTAAATCCTTCACCTCTTTTACCAAGTAAATTCTCAACGGGAACTTTAACATCATTAAAGAAAATCTGACGTGTTGAAGAACCTTTAATACCCATCTTGTGCTCCTCAGGATTCATGGTTATACCATCCCAATCAGCTTCCACAATAAAAGCACTAAGCACACGGTCATTATCTATTTTAGCAAATACAGTTAAGGTGTCGGCAAATCCACCATTTGTGATCCACATTTTTTGGCCATTCATTATGTAGTGACTACCATCTTCTGATAGGACTGCTTTTGTTTTGCCTGCATTTGCATCCGATCCTGCACCTGGCTCTGTTAAACAGTAGGCCGCTAGCTTTTTACCGGTAGCAAGATCCGGTATATACTTTTGATGTTGTTCATCATTTCCATAATATAGTATGGGTAGAGTTCCTATTCCTGTATGAGCCATAAACGCCACCGAAAAAGAATAAGCGGATCCAATCGACTCATTTGCTTTCATGGATGTTAAAAACGATTGTCCAAATCCGTCAAGCTCTTCAGGTACACTAATACCTAACAGACCTAATTCGCCGGCCTTTTTTAATAATGATGCCATCAATCCTTCTACGTGCTCATCTAGTTCGTTAAAATGTGGTGCTACCTCAGTTTCAACAAAATCGACACATGATTCAGCAATCATTTGTTGTTCTTCATCAAATTCTTCGGGTATAAATACCTGATCGATTGTAACTTCCTTAATTAAGAATTCACCTCCTCGAATAGCAGCTTTTGTTTCCATCTCTAGTTTTGATTAATAAATAAGTGGGGCAAAGATAAAATTTGTTTTAACTTAATAATATCTCCGCTTGATTTTTAAAAATAATGATCCTGATAATAAGGTGATTTTTCAGTATCTAATTGATTGACTATTTCTTATCAATTACTTTTGGTTTTTCAAATACGATCTTTATTTCATCTTTTGCTGAATCATAACCAACATTAACGACAGTACCATCTACCATTTTTTGAGATATAATTTCTTCAGCAAGTTGATCTTCTATATACCTTTGAATTGCACGTTTAAGTGGTCTGGCTCCAAATTGCTCATCCCATCCTTTATCAATGATGAAGTCTTTTGCTTTCGCACTTACCTTCATCTTATATCCGAGCTGACCTATTCTGTTGAATAAATGTGTTAATTCAATTTCAATTATTTTATGAATCTCTTTCCTTTCAAGTGGTTCAAATATTACAACATCGTCGATGCGATTAAGGAATTCAGGGGCAAAAGCTCTCTTGAGGGCTGTTTCAATAACACTATGAGTATGTGTATTTTTTGCAGATGTTTTAGCACTGGTACTAAAACCAACACCTTGTCCGAAGTCTTTTAACTGACGTGAACCTATATTGGATGTCATTATAATTATAGTATTCTTAAAGTCAACCCGTCTACCTAAGCCATCTGTTAGCTGGCCATCATCTAATACTTGGAGTAACAGGTGGAATATATCG
This sequence comes from uncultured Bacteroidota bacterium, assembly GCA_937912115.1. Taxonomy (GTDB): domain Bacteria; phylum Bacteroidota; class Bacteroidia; order Bacteroidales; family F082. Next base: position 2,726 of record CALDOI010000139.1, read on the forward strand.
GGGTGTGCTTTCTCAATTTCATCAAGAAGAATAATAGAGTAGGGCTTTCTTCTAACTTTTTCAGTTAGCTGACCACCTTCTTCATAACCAACGTATCCCGGAGGTGCTCCAACCAGTCTTGATACAGCAAATTTTTCCATATACTCACTCATATCCACACGAATTAATGCATCCTGTGAATCAAAGATATATTTAGCAAGCATTTTTGCCAGATATGTTTTTCCAACGCCTGTAGGCCCTAAGAAAATAAAAGAACCAATTGGTTTATTTGGGTCTTTAAGTCCCGCGCGATTTCGTCTTATTGCTTTTACAACTTTTTTAATTGCCTCATCCTGACCAATTACTTCTTTGCGAAGTTCAGGTTCCATATTAACCAGGCGATTACCTTCACTTTGAGCAATATTAGTTACAGGTATGCCTGTCATCATAGCAATAACTTCGGCAACATTTTCCTCACTTACATCCACACGATGTATTGCAGCATCTTCTTCCCATCTTTTTTTCGCCCTTGCCAATTCATCTGTATATCTTCGTTCAATATCTCTAAATTGAGCCGCTTCTTCAAACTTCTGGCTTTTGATAGCTTTAGTTTTATTTCCTTTTATTTCCTCGATGGAGTTTTCAAGATTAATAATTTCGGTAGGCACATGTATATTACTTATGTGAACCATTGCCCCAGCTTCATCCAGTGCATCAATTGCCTTATCGGGAAGAAATCTATCGCTTACATAACGATCGGTAAGTTGAACACATGCTTTAATTGACTCTTCGGTATATTTTACAAGATGATGATCTTCATATTTCTCTTTTATATTATTAAGAATATGAACTGTTTCGTCTGGAGATGTAGCGTCAACTAGTATCTTTTGAAATCTCCGTTCTAAGGCACCATCCTTCTCGATATACTGACGATATTCATCAAGAGTTGTTGCTCCTATACATTGCAGCTCGCCACGAGCCAGAGCAGGCTTAAACATATTTGAAGCATCAAGCGATCCCGAAGCGTTTCCTGCCCCAACAATAGTGTGTATCTCGTCGATAAAGAGAATTATATTAGGATTTTTTGTTAGCTCATTTAGCACAGCTTTCATGCGTTCTTCGAACTGCCCACGGTATTTTGTACCTGCCACAATTGAAGCCAGATCCAGGGTTACAATCCGCTTGTTAAATAATGCTCTCGACACCTTCCTGTCAACAATGCGTAAGGCGAGACCTTCGGCAATAGCTGATTTACCAACTCCTGGTTCTCCAATTAAAATTGGATTATTTTTCTTACGTCTGCTTAGTATCTGCGCAATGCGTTGAAGCTCTTTCTCACGCCCAACTATTGGGTCAAGTTTACCTTCTTCTGCATATTTAGTAAGATCCCTACCAAAATTATCCAATACAGGGGTTGTTGATTTAGGATTACCTGATTTCTTCTCGGTACCGCCGATAGGCTTCTCTGTACCACGTGGAGCATCTTCAGTGTCTCCGGTCAATTCAGCCTTTGGTTCGATGAAATTTGGCATATCACTTTGTTCTTTAACAATGGATGTTAATTCTTCTTTAACAGATGTATAGTTAACATCATCATTACTTAACATGCTTGTAACCAGGTTACTTTTATCCTTTAAAATTGCAAGGAGCAAATGTTCAGTACCTATCAAATCAGAGTTAAAAACCTTCGCCTCCAGATATGTTATTTTTAATGCTTTTTCAACTTGTTTAACCAATGGAATATTTTCCATTTTTGTGCCATCGCCATTAGGATTCTTAATTGAATCTTCAATGTCTTTTTTACATTTATTCAAATCTACACCGAAATATTTTAAGAGTTGTATAGCCATTCCTTCACCATCGCGAATTATGCCCAATAATAAATGTTCAAGTCCGATATAGTTATTTCCCAACCTAACAGCTTCTTCGCGACTAAACGACAATACATCTTTTACCCGCTGAGAAAACTTTGCTTCCATATATTTATATTTTAAAATGCAAAATTAACTAAAACGAAATTAATAGTGGTTAGTCGTAGTCTTAAATATAAAACCACAATACTAATCGAACTAATAATATCAATCTTATGTAAATTTCACATGATTCATTAATATGTAGTCAATATTTGTGCCACAAGATAAAAAGCATCTTAATATACTTATTATATGCCTATTATGCTATATCAAGTAATGACAAAACTTCCTAATTGGGAATATGACATCAGGGAATAAAATGTGACGTTATTATATGCAACGAATATTATATCCATTTTAAACATGAAATTTGTCATATACCGCATTGTAAGTATTTGGAAATTTATTGATCTGCTTTATATTAAGTAATTTATATATTATTATACATAATTAGCTATTTATAAGTACTATTAGCAACTATATTAAGGGTAATAAAAATCATGAAATTATGCCTAAGTTCTTACATTGCATGATTCAACAATTTGTGAACAGATACTTGTTAACATTATCGCTTAATAAATTACAATTTTCACGAAATTTTATGCCTTAAATTAGTATCTTTGTGCGTTTTTTATATACGAGAAATAAGTAAGAAAAGTACTACATGGAAAATGTGTTTGAAGGAGAAAGAATAGTTAAGGTAAATATTGAAAATCAGATGAAATCGGCCTACATTGATTATGCAATGTCGGTTATAGTTTCAAGAGCCTTGCCCGATGTAAGGGATGGTTTGAAACCGGTTCACAGAAGGGTTCTATTTGGTATGCACGAAATTGGTGTATTGTCGAACAGGCCTTATAAAAAGTCTGCCAGAATAGTAGGAGAGGTGCTTGGTAAATATCATCCACATGGTGATTCATCTGTTTATGATTCGATGGTGAGGATGGCTCAGGAATGGTCGCTTAGATATCCATTGGTTCAAGGACAAGGTAACTTTGGTTCGATAGATGGTGATAATCCTGCAGCAATGCGTTATACGGAGGTTAGGCTTCGTAAAATTGCGGAAGAAATGTTGGTTGATATTGAAAAAGATACAGTTGACCACCAGTTAAATTTTGATGATTCACTTAAAGAACCAATAGTTCTTCCAACACAATTTCCAAACTTGTTAGTTAATGGAGCATCTGGTATTGCAGTTGGCATGGCCACAAATATGGCTCCTCATAACTTAACACAGGTTATTGATGGTACACTAGCATATATTGAGAATTCGGAAATTGAAATGAGTGAGCTTATTAAAATTGTTCAAGCTCCTGACTTTCCAACCGGAGGAATTATATATGGTTACGAAGGTGTAATAAATGCATTCGAAACCGGCCGTGGTCGTGTAATGATGCGAGGAGAAATAACTATTGAAGAAACTTCATCAGGCCGTGAACGACTAATTGCCACTTCCATTCCTTATCAGGTGAATAAAGCCGAGATGATAAAGAAAACGGCAGATCTCATAAATGAAAAGAAACTTGAAGGCATATCTGATATTAATGATGAATCGGACAGAAACGGTATGCGTATTGTTTATGATTTAAAACGCGATGCTATTCCTAATATCGTTATCAATAAATTATATCAACTAACTGCTTTACAAAGTTCATTTAGTGTTAATAATGTTGCTTTGGTTAAAGGTCGCCCTAAAATGCTGAATCTAAAAGATATGATTCATTATTTTGTGGAACACCGTCATGAAGTTGTTACCCGTAGAACCGAGTATGAACTTAAGGAAGCTGAACGTAAGGCACATATACTTGAAGGATTATTAGTAGCACTCGATAACTTGGATGAAGTAATTTCATTAATTAGAGCATCCATTAATCCTGAAGAAGCCAGAAACGGTTTGATGAGCAAGTTTGGTTTATCAGAAATTCAAGCAAAAGCCATTCTGGACATGAGGTTACAGAAATTAACCGGCCTTGAAAGAGACAAGATCAAAAAAGACTATGAAGAGCTTCAGGAACTGATTACTAAACTTAAAGCGATTCTTGCAAGTTTTGAGATGCGTATGGATATCATTAAAGAAGAGCTTGTTAGAATAAAAGAACTTTACGGTGATGAAAGAAGATCGCAAATAGTATATACCGCTGAGGACATTAGCATGGAAGATCTTATTCCAGATGAAAAAGTAGTTATCACTATTTCTCACATGGGATATATTAAGCGTACACCTCTCACAGAATATCGTCAACAGAAAAGGGGAGGACGTGGTTCCAAAGGAAGTAATACCAGAAATGAAGACTTCCTCGAGCATTTATTTATTGCTACGAACCATAATTATATACTCTTCTTCACCGAAAAGGGTAAAGTATTCTGGATGAGAGTATTTGAGATACCTGAGGGAAACAAAACCTCAAAGGGTAGGGCAATGCAAAACCTGATAAATATAAGTCCTGATGATACTGTTAAAGCAGTTATTAATACAAAAGACCTTAAAGATGAGGAGTATATTAATAGCAACTTTATAGTTCTCGCAACAAAAAAAGGTGTTATCAAGAAAACGCCACTTGAAGCTTATTCACGTCCACGACTAAATGGTATTAACGCAATTACTATTCGCGAAGGAGATGAACTACTTGTAGCTAAACTTACAAATGGTACAAATGATGTACTGCTTGCTGTTAAATCGGGTAAAACTGTAAGGTTTAAAGAAGAGAAAGTTAGATCGATGGGCAGAAATGCTGCCGGTGTAAGAGGAATAACACTTGCGGACGAAAAGGATGAAGTAATTGGAATGATTTGTCTTGAAAATACTGAATCTACCATATTGGTTGTAAGCGAAAAAGGATATGGAAAACGCTCAGAAGTAGATGATTATCGCATTACCAATAGGGGAGGTAAAGGAGTTAAAACTCTGAATATCACTGACAAAACTGGTATGCTAATTTCAATTAAGGATGTAACTGATAGTGATGACCTGATGATTATTAACAAATCAGGGATCACTATTCGTATGTCGGCAGGCGATTTACGCGTTATGGGAAGGGCAACACAAGGGGTGAGGCTAATCAGAATTGACGACGGTGATGAAATTGCGGCTGTAGCAAAAGTTGATATTAAACCTGGTGATGATGAAGATATTTTTGATGAGGATGATGAGATAATAGACGGAGAAACTCCTGATGTTGATATTGAAACTAATGAAATTGAAGAATAGAAACTAATTATATAATTAAGAATGAATTATGGCACGTATTTAGTATAATATTTATATTTGCCATATATAAAAAACATTAAATCATGAAGAAGTTACTGATTTTAATTGCGTTAGGCTTATTTATTAGTATGGGAACTTATGCTCAGAAGAATAAGCGTACAAGTGCTTATATGTATAACAAAAATAAGCAATATGATAAAGCAATGATTGCCATTGATGAGGCAATAGTTCATCCAAAAACATTAAACGATCCAAAAACATGGATGTACAGAGGGATGATCTATTATAATATTGCTAATGATACTTCAGCAACCGTTAATGCCCTGGCTCCAAATGCAGCTGAAATATCTGTTGAATCATTCAAAAAGTCGAAGGAATTAGATGTAGATAAGGAATTAGGAGAGGGAAGTGCACTTTATTTATTGAATCTTACAAATATTTTCTATCAAAGGGGTGCCGATGGGTTTAGAAGTTCTGATTTCCAAATGGCAATTAAGAACTTTAAACAGGCTTTTGATATTGCACAAATGGATAATAAATTTGACACCGTTGCCGCTTTTAATATTGGAATGAGTGGCGTATATTCTGATCAACCTGAAATTGCAGCCGAATATTTAAAGAAATGTGTTGATGTTAAGTTTTTGGACCCTCGCGTTTATCTGTTTTATTCAAGGGCAGAAAAGCAATTAGGTGATACCGTTAAAGCTTTTGAGATTATTGATATGGGACGTGAATTTTTCCCTAACGAAAGCAGTTTACAACTGGAAGAAGCACAATTATTTCTTGAAACCGGTGCCAACGATAAATTAATCACCAGCCTCAAGGAATCGATTGATGCTGATCCTACAAATCCAAATCTTTACAGAGTTTTAGGGCAGACATATGAAAATACCGGGGATATTGAGAATGCTTTATTATATTATAAGAAAGCTGTTGAAATAAAACCAGATTTTGGTGACGCAATTTTCAATATTGGTGCTATTTACGTTAACCGTGCATCTGTACTTTACACAGAAGCAAATAACTTACCTTTCGAAGAAATGGAAAAATATAAAAAGGTAAAAGGAGAAGCGGATGCTAACCTTCACGAAGCTCTGCCTTATCTTGTGAAATCTTTAGAACTGAATCCCAATGATGAAATTGTTAAGGGAGCACTCAAAGAAGCGTATGCCAACTTAAAAATGAATGATGAGCTAAAAAAGCTTATGGACAAATAATATTAGGACGGGGAAGGGAAGTAATTTTTCTTCCCCTTACTTTTCATATTTCTACTTAACATAATATATATTATAGGTCTTATTTATTTCCCAATAATCATTTATTGCAATCACAAATAAGTTATTTCCCATATAATCCTATATTTGCCAATCAATGAAATCTACAACTCTCATAATAGTAATAACAATTTTGTTTCTGGCAATTAAGCCTGGTATTGATTTTATTTCATTACCTACCACCAATGAACAAACTTGTTGCAGTGGACAGTGCAATCCAATTGTAACTCACCAAAAATCGGCAGACCAACATAATGAGGATGATTGTGCTGGAAAATTTTGTAATCCTTTTCAGGTTTGCTGCTCATGTGTATTACAATCCAGCACAAATCCAGTTAGCGAGTTATTAAAACATGTAATTTCAGCAAAACAACTCATTACATACAATTCAACTTTCTGCAAGCAATTCGCAGTTGATTTTTGGCATCCTCCTAAAATAGTATAACACTCCTACCCTGCTTTTTTGTTGTCATTAAAGCATTAACATACTGTATTTCAATTAAATATCATAATAATGAAGTTTATATTATCACTGGTTATTATTATTATAATAGCAGCAACTACATATACCATTTCAGCTCAAAGCATTCTACAAACAACAGATAGCACCAAAACTATTACAATTAAAGTAAAAGGGATTAACTGTACAATGGATCTGGAAACAATTTCAGTAAATGTTGAAAAATTAGTAGGTGTTAGCAGTTGTAAATCTATCAAGATGGGAACAACGTCTAAGTTTGAGGTTAAATTTTCGCCAGCCTTGGTTACAAAAAAAGAAATAGATGAAGCCATCGAAAATACAGGTGGATGCAAAAATCCAAACGACAGACCATATAAAGTAAAGCAATAAATAATAATGCTTAAATACCTCTACCTTATATTATTACTTTTTCCAATTGGATTGTTTTCGCAATCAATATCCGGAATTGTAACAAACACTAATAATGAACCACTAATTGGAGCTACAGTATATTGGCTTGGCTCAACTATTGGAACATTTGCAGGCAGCAATGGTGAATTCCAAATCACTACTAAATCACTAAACAATGAAGTACTGATAGCAAGTTTTGTTGGTCATACTGCTGATACTTTTAAGATTACAAATCAAAACTTTGTTAAATTTAGGCTTAACAAAATAAAAATACTTGATGAGGTTGTTATTACGGGTAAACATGATGGAATAATCATTTCTAACGTCACTCCCATTAAAACTGAAATAATAACTCAAGCAGAATTACAAAAAGCTGCATGTTGCGATTTAGCTGGTTGCTTTGAAACTCAATCATCGGTACAACCCCAAACCACCAATGTAATTACCAACTCAAAGGAACTTAGGATATTGGGATTGTCGGGTGTATATAATCAAGTACTTATTGATGGTTTTCCGATGATTCAGGCTTTGACATACACATACGGTATTAGTGGAATTCCTGGCACCTTAGTTAAAAATATTCATGTTTCAAAAGGCGCAAACAGCGTGGTACAAGGTTATTCAAGCATTAGTGGTCAAATTAATGTTGAAACAAAAGAGCCAAATGAAAGTGATAATCTGTTGCTTAATTTGTATGTAAATAGTTTTGTTGAAAAGCATCTTAATGCTATATATGCTTTTAAACGTGGTAATTGGAGTAACATAACCGCTGTTAGTACAGTTCAGCCAGCAAATAAGGTTGACCGAGACAAAGATAGTTTTCTGGACTTACCTCTAATTACACGATATGCTATATCCAATAAATTGAAATACGGTAACGAACGAGATTGGGGATGGAGCAGTATAGTTGGTTTACGAACTATAAACGAACAGCGTGTTGGAGGTCAAACATATTTTAATTCGAAAACCGACAAGGGAAGCAGCATTGTTTATGGGCAAACAGTAAATTATTATCAACCCGAAGCCTGGGCTAAAATAGCATATCGATTTAATGATAACCATAGGTTAGTATTACTTACTTCATCATTTCATCAAAATCAAAAATCATATTTTGGTTTAGTTAAATATGATGCTCAGCAAACGAATTTTTATGCTAATCTGCAATACGAATTAAACTATATGCAGAAACATTCTTTGTATGTTGGGGTAAGCTATCGGTATCAAAATCTTATCGAAGACATTTCTTTTACAGATACTACTTTGCAGAGAACTTATGCTGGTAATTACAAAAAGTTAGAAAGCATTCCTGGTGCCTTTGTTGAAAATACAATGTATCTTATTGATGATAAGCTTATCTGGATAGCAGGCCTGCGAGGTGACCAACACAATGAATTTGGATTTACCGTTACACCACGAACATTGCTTAAATATGATTTTACAGAACAAACAACCATACGCGCCAGTATAGGAACAGGTTGGCGAACAGTAAATTTATTTAGTGAGAATATTGGATTGTTGGTTAGCTCACGAAATATAATATTTGTAGAACCTTTAAAGCCTGAGAGAGCTACAAATATGGGTATTAATTTTACGCATAAATTTGAGAGGGCTAATGTATCAGGTTATTTAAGTGTGGATTATTATCGAACAAACTTTCAAAATCAAGTTTTCCCTGATTATGACACAGACCCAACAATTGTGATAATAAAGAATTTTAATGGAAAAAGTCTAAGCAATGGTTTTCAGGCCGAGATTTACTTGAAAATCAGGGAACAATTTGAAGTGAAAACGGGTTACAACTATTTAGATGTTTACAGAATAATTAATGAAGTAAAGCAAGTATTACCTTTTAATTCTACCCACAAAGTTTTACTTACATTCGGCTATAAACCACTATCAAATAAATATCATTTCGATATAAATATTCATTGGTATGGTGAACAACGTTTACCTGATACAAAATCAAACCCGGTTGAGTTTCAGCGACCAGATTACTCAAAACCTTACACTCTTATAAATGCTCAATTTACTTATAATATCAGGAGGTTTGAAGTATATACAGGTTGTGAAAACATATTTGATTTCAGACAAAAGCGCCCCATAATTAGCTGGCAAAATCCATTTGGCCCATATTTCGATACTTCTTCAGTTTGGGGTCCTACAAAAGGCCGTGAATTTTATGTTGGAGCACGCTTTATGTTAACAAATAAATAGTGTAATACATCAAAATGATAATGAATTGCTAATTGTTGAATGGACTATTTAAATAATTTTTTATCACGCAATTTCATCATTGGAAGTTCAAAATAATGGTAAAGCATCGATGAACTTACAATTACTATAATCCAAAATATAAAGTATTTGATTAAACCATCTGTTGGATTTAATATGGGAAAATTTTTAGTTATTACCTGCACAACCAAGGCTAAATTAATTAAATACATACTGTATGAAATTAGGCTAATATGGATAACTATTTTACCTATTGAAGTTTTGAATTTTTTAATGGAATCGGCAAAAGGCAAAAGCAACATAGCCGCTATAGATGTTAGGTTGAAGTAGAAAGTCTTCGAGAAGAAATCATTAGGCTCACGGTGAATATATGGTATAGCAAGTGCCATTATTAAACCACTTACAAATAGTATTATGGCAGATTTATTCCAAAAAACCCGATGGTAGAATTTAATATATGCTGCAAGTACACCATAAATTATAGTATCCAGCCTCATCAAAATTACTTTTCTAAATTTTACATCCCACCAAAATGCATCTACATTTTCAGATGAGTATATAATTCGGTAAAATAATGGCAATAAAATCAGGATGATTATAACTATTAAAATTCCTTTATGAGTGCGATTAAATATTAATACCAGAAACAAACTTATTGGTAAAAAGATATAGAACCATTCTTCAATTGACAAACTCCATGATTCCCAGAAAAAACCATAGAAAGGTTGACTAAAATTTTGCAGAAACAGAAAGAACTTATAGTTGAATTGATCAATATCTCCATTAATAATGGAATATTTAACCAATATAATATTCACAATTAGAATAAGATAATAATTGGGTAATGTTCTGAACCATCTTCTTTTCCAAAAAGTAAAAATATTTTTTGAGCTAAGTTTATAGTTATTACTATGGATGGTTTTTAATAAAATTGAACCTATCAAAAAACCACTTAATACAAAAAATAACTCCACTCCATCAATAAGTCTGATCCATGGAAAATTATGTAGGAATGTACCCTTAAGCATAAAGCTGCCATGCTCCTGAACAACCAGCAATATTGCTATTGCCCTGTAAACATCAAGTCCATATATTCGTTTATTATAGTCAATTGACAGATTCATTTAAAACTAGAAAATTAAACAAGAAAATAGTCGGAATAAAACTGGTGATTGCTAATAACAGACATTATGGCTACTTCTTTAAATCAATTAACTCAAGTTCAAACACCAACGGCGAATATGGTTTTACTTCTTTCTTTCGCTGATAATCACCATATCCAATACTTGAGGGAAGTAGCATCCAGGCTTTGCCACCTTTGCGCATGAGTTTTACTGCTTCTTCCCAGCCTTTAATTACTGCTCCAGTACCCACGATATAGGTAAAAGGTGTTTCATCTTCGTATGATGATTGTAGTATATTACCATCAAGATCGTAATGAATGTATTGAATAGTTACAGAGTTGCCATCAACTGGGTAATCACCTGAGCCTGCAATCAATTCCTTAAAATACAAGCCTGATTCAGTAGGCTCTATAGTGATATTATTCTTTTTAAGATAGTTAGATATTTTTAAAGGCTCTTCTTCTTTGAGACGTTCTTTTTCTGCTTCCTGTTCTTTTTTATACCGAGCTCTATCTTTTTTTACTTCTTCCAAACTCCTTATTGCCAGCAATTCTACTTCATAAATAAGAGTTGTATATGGTGCAACAACTTCCATACCTGAACTGCCTACACCAATCCATGAAGGAACTAATAATGTAGCACTTCCGCCTGGTTGAAGCATACCCAAACCTTCTCTAAATCCTTTTGTATCAAATCCTTTACCATACTCAACATCCATTGGTCTTTCACCAAAATTACTGTATAGCAAGTCATCACTATTGAGCTCCTTAACACTAATATACACCTGGCACATATCTCCAGTATCAGGCTTAGCTCCCCTACCCTTCTTGATTGGGATGAAGTATAGTCCTGTACTTGTTGGATCCGTAAAAATCTTATTCTTTACAAGATATTGTTGAAGTTGGACTTTTTCTTCTTTTTGCTTCGTCTTATTTATTTGATCCAATTCAACTTGCCATTCGGCACCTGAAATATGCTTTAAAAGTTTGATATCATAGATAAGATGACTACCGGGTTCAACAAATTCTGGTAGTTTAGTCAGAGCAGCAGATTTCAAATAAAAGGAATCGGCGACTACTACAAACGAAATTGAATCACCAGTCCCCATTAAGGTGAGTGCATCATATAAATCACCTTTAAATAAGTGTTTAGTAATGGGAAATCTCATTGTACCATTTTCGGAAGTATTACTATTAAATAGTACACTATCCTTTAGTCGATATGATAGTTTGACAGTTACGATTTCCGATTCAAGAGCTTTAGTGCTGTCATTACCTCGAGAATGGACTTTATATAAAGTACCATTATCAGCAGTAGTATAATCACTAAATTTGCTATCTGAACATGAAAAAATAACCGTGGCAAAAAGAATCACCACGGTTATTGAAAAAAGAATATTCTTCATTTTTTTAATCTTAATATCTCAAATTTTCTAAACTACTGTATAAATAGTATATTATAACTAGCTGTTAACAATTACTTTATATCAAGTAATTCAACTTCAAAAACTAGAGTTGAATATGGAGGTATTCCTGATCTTCCTTGTGGTCCATATGCAATATCAGAAGGGATTACCAATATAGCTTTACCACCTTTACGCATCATTCCTATGCCTTCATCCCAGCCTTGTATTACCTGTCCTTTTCCAAGTGGGAATTCAATTGGTTGTTTACCTATTGAACTGTCAAATATGCTACCGTCCATGAACATTCCTGTATAGTTAACAGTTACAGTTTGACCGCTTAATGGATTACTTCCTTTCCCTTCTACTGTTTCAATGTAATATAAGCCACTTGCAACAGGCAGTGCATCAGGATACTTTTCTTCTAAGAAAGCATATCTATTCTTAGTTTCGTCAGCTTGAAGAATTTTTAGTTCCGCCTCTTGAGCTGCTTTAACTTCTTCTAAACTTTCAATTGCATTAAGTTTAATATGGAAATAAATATACTCCAATGAATCAAGTTCTGGTGGAACCGCAGGCATTCTGAATAACTTCAAGAATACTGAATCAGCATCACAAATAAAGGTTGCACTATCACCAATTTGCATCATAGCAATTCCGTCATAAACATCACCTTTGTAACTTGGCTCTACCATTGGCATTTTCATTAGCTGTGGAAGAGTTTTACTGTCGAACATTACAGAATCTTCTGATGCATAAATCATGTCAATGGTTACATATTCACCAATCTTAGGTGTAACTGTGTCAGTACCCTGGTTATGGAATTTGTAGTAAAGACCGTCTTCTGTTTGATCAAAACCGGCAAATTTATCATTCCCCGACTGACATGATACAAATATGGATCCAACTGCCATTAACATTACTGCTATTACCAAAATCGTTTTTTTCATTTCTATTTTTTTTATTAATTAATATTAGTAAATTCAACTTCATATATTATTGTTGATCGTTGTGGGATTTTTTTACCGTCTCCCAACAATCCATGACCGAGGTGCGAAGGTATAATAATTATTGCCTCATCCCCAACTCTCATATTCAATATTGCTTCTTCTAAACCTGTTTCAACTCCCCCATGCCCAATCTTAAAAGTAAGTGGACCATCTTCTTCGGATGAATATATTATATCACCGGTAATAAGTTTAACATTATAAACAATAGTGGCATATTTTCCAGTTTCTGCTTTTTCTCCTGTTCCAGACTTGGTTATCTGATACTTGAGTCCTGAGCCTGTCTCTATAACAACTAAACTATGACGATTGATATAGTTTTCAATTTCTGTATACTCGGTGTTAACCATATATCTGTTAACCTTAACTAAAGACTCTTTTTCGTTTTTTGAATTTTTATGATTTTTTTCATCACCATACTTCGATGAAGCCTCATTATTACATCCCAAGATGAAAATGCAAATAATAAATAAAGAATATGATAATTTCTTCAACGGCATTTAAAGTGAAATTTTATAATTAAGTTCCTGCTCATAATCCTGAAGTACGGTCTTAAGTCTTTTTATTAACCCTTCAATGTCTTCATTTGTTTTTCCTCCCGCAGCATTTTTATGACCTCCTCCATTAAAATGTTTTCTGGCAAGATCATTCACCGAAAAATCACCCTTTGACCGAAATGATAATCTAAGTTGGTTATCTTTTTCGCTAATAAGCAATGATATATTCACCTTATCCATTGATAATGGGTAATTTACAACTCCTTCTGTATCTCCAACCTGATAATTATATTTCTTCAGATCACTTTTAGTGAGGTAAATAAGGGCAGTATGTAGTTCTTCCCACACTATCATACGTTCACTTATTGCATATCCGAGCAATCGCAATCTATTTTCAGAAAAAGTATCATATATTAGTTTGTGTATTTTTTGAGCATCAACACCCACCGATACTAATTTGGAAGTGATAATATAGGTTTCAGGACGATTACACGAAAAACTAAATGATCCTGTATCCGTAACAATACCAGTATATATGGCCTCGCCTATTTTTTTATCGATTAATTCCTCATCACCCATTTTTGTAATAAAATCGAATATTAATTCACCTGTAGAAGAAGTAACAACATCAGAGAGGCAATAATCAAAACTCTCATACTCAGGATCAATGTGATGATCGATAAGTATTTTCTTTCCGGATGTATTTTTAACAATTTCGGCTAAAGCACCAAGACGATGTAATGCATTATAATCCAACGAAAAAATGATATCTGCTTCTTTAAGTATAGTTTGTGCGTACTTTGATGACTTATCATACAGTACAATTTTGTCAGAATCGGGAAGCCAGCTATAAAAGTCCGGAAATTTATTAGGAAGGAGCATTTCAACGCTATTACCAAGTTTTAAAAGATAGTGGTACATTGCTAATGTGGATCCGATAGCATCACCATCAGGGTTTGTATGCGATGTTATTACGATCTTACTTTTTTGATTCAGTAGCTGCTTTAGCTCAAGTATTTCACTATCAGTCAACATAGTTCTTTTTTCCGTATTTTGAAAACGGATGCAAAGATAATGTAATTTTGTATAAGCAAAAAATGTTTATCAATCCAATGAAGGAAAGATGCCAGTACTAAAATAACATCTACATATAATGATCTGGTACTAAAAATATTATTTTAATTATTCCTTTTTATTTCAAAAAATATATCGCATCTTTGCAGCCGTTTTTAAAAAATTATTATCAACTTAATTATTAATTAGTTATGCCAACAAAGATTAGATTATCACGTCATGGTAAAACTCACAAAGCGTTTTATCATATCGTAGTAGCTGATGGTCGTGCACCTAGAGATGGAAAATTTATTGAGAAGATTGGCACATATGATCCCATTTCAAACCCTGCTGAGATCGAATTAGATTTCACCAAAGCATTGGATTGGATTATGAAAGGTGCTCAGCCTACTGACACAGCAAGAGCAATATTATCCCACAAGGGAGTAATGCACAAAAGTCACCTGTTAAAAGGTGTTCAAAAAGGTGCTCTTACAGAAGTTGAAGCTGAAGCAAAATTTCAAAAATGGCTTGAAGAGAAGGAAGCAAAAATTGCTGCATCTCGATCAGGTATTGATGAAAAATTACGTACTGAGAAGAAAGCTTTATTTGACGCTGAGGTAAAAGTTAATGAAGACAGAGCAGCAGAACTTGCAAAAGTGAAAGCTGCTAAAATTGATGCTAAAGTAAAAGCTGCGCAACAAGCTGCTGCCGAAAAAGCCGCTAAAGAAGAAGCGGAAAAACCAGCTGTAGTTGCAGAAGTAGTTGAGACACCTAAAGAAGAGGTTGAAGCTCCTAAAGTAGAAGTTGAAGCTCCTAAAGTAGAAGTTGAAGCTCCTAAAGTAGAAGTTGAAACTCCTAAAGTAGAAGTTGAA
>CALDOI010000140.1 GCA_937912115.1 uncultured Bacteroidota bacterium
TGATAAAGCAGGAAAAAATATTGCCTCACCGGATTCATTTAGAAGTGCAATGTATCTTGCAGTTGACATTTTTAGAAATAGACAGAAACATCAGGAAATGAACAGTAACCCATTGGGACATAATTTACTGAAGGATTATTCCCGACTACCTGATGGTCAGGAAAATGGTAAAGATAATGGTGCAAAAAACCTAGCTGAGGAATAGTTATTATGAAGCATATTGCTTACAAAGGATCTGAAATTGCAGAAATCATTCATGCAAAACTGATTTCTGATTCTCCTGAATCAATAGAAATTTTCGATATATTAATTGATAGTCGTCGATTGATATCTACAAAAGGGACATTGTTTTTTGCATTAAAAAGCAAAAAAAATGATGGACACAAATATATTGAGGACCTATATAGTAAAGGAATTAGATGCTTTGTGGTAAGTAAGCCAAGTGATGATCAGTTAGAATTGCCAAACTGTTCCTTTTATGTGGTAGAAAATACCCTTGTAGCATTGCAGTTGCTTGCAGCTAATCATCGTAAGAAGTATAACATACCTGTTATTGGAATTACAGGTAGCAATGGTAAAACTGTTATTAAGGAATGGCTTTATCAATTGATGAATAGTGATAAAAAGATTGTGAGGAGCCCTAAAAGTTATAATTCACAAATTGGAGTTCCTCTTTCTGTTTGGCAGATAAACAGTAGCCACGAACTTGCAATTTTTGAAGCTGGAATATCTGAACCTGAAGAAATGCGAAAGCTTCAATCAATTATAATTCCTGATATTGGTATTTTTACTAATATCGGTCAGGCACATGATGAAAACTTTATAAATAGTACTCAGAAAACTGGCGAAAAATTAAACCTATTTAAAAAAGTTAAGACCCTTATTTACAATATTGATCATAAGGAGGTTCATGGAGCTGTAATTAGGTCGGGAATACTTGAAAATATTAGTACATTTTGTTGGGGAAAGGATGCTTCAAGTAACTTAAAGATTAACGGTGTAATATTAAATGCAGTAGGTTCAACAATTAATGCTACATATTTAAATAAGGAAATAGGAATTACAATACCATTTAGTGATGGAGCATCCATTGAAAATGCAATTCATTGTTGGGCAACAATGCTTCATCTTGGGTATGATAATGATATTATAGAATCACGAATGCTTGCATTGTCTCCCATAGCCATGAGGCTTGAATTAAAGGAAGGAGTAAATAATTGTACTATTATAAATGATGCCTATAATTCTGATTTTAATTCGTTTGCAATAGCACTTGATTTAATGAATCAGCAAAACCAGCACCGCGAAAAAGTAGTTATACTTTCGGATATTATGCAAAGTGGCCAAAACAGTATTGATCTTTACACAAACGTTGCGGAGTTAATTAAAAATAAGGAGGTTAGTAAGTTTATTGGAATTGGCCCTTCAATTAGTAAACAGTCTGATAAATTTGATATCAATTCTAGTTTTTTTGATACCACGGATGATTTTATTAAGAATTACTCATTTGCTAATTTTGCAAACCAAACAATATTACTTAAGGGCGCCAGGTTGTTTGAGTTTGAGAGACTAAGTACCATCCTTCAGCAAAAAGCTCATGAAACTGTACTCGAAATTAACCTAAGTAATTTGGTTAATAATCTAGATAAATTTAAACTTCGATTATCAACAGGAACCAAGATAATGGCTATGGTTAAGGCGTTCTCATACGGAACCGGAAGTTTTGAAATAGCAAATGTTCTAAAATATCATAATGTTGATTACTTAGCTGTGGCATATACCGACGAAGGAGTTGAGTTAAGAAAAGCTGGTATCAATCTGCCAATAATGGTTATGAGTCCTGAAGAACAAGCCTTTGATACAATGATTAGGCACCAGTTGGAGCCTGAAATATTTAGCTTCAGGACATTAGATTTGCTTGAAAAAACAATCAAAAAGACGGCACTTCCTCAAAATAAACCTGTTAAAGTTCATGTAAAAATCGATACGGGAATGAATAGGTTGGGTTTTGTTTTAGAAGATATTCCTACATTAATACATAGGTTAAACTCCAACCAGTTAATTTATGTTCAGTCGGTGTTTTCACATCTGGTCTCCAGTGATAAACCTGAATTTGATAATTTTACTCTTCAGCAGATCAATTTGTTTAATGAAATTAATGATCAATTTAGGAAGGGCTTTGACCATGAAATATTATATCATATTGCCAATTCGGCTGCAATAGCTCGTTTTCCAGAAAGCCACATGGATATGGTGAGAATTGGGATTGGTTTATACGGAATTACTGAAAATATGCCTGGTTTAGAAAAGGTATTAAGCCTGAGTTCGGTATTGAGTCAGATAAAGGTTGTGAAAAAAGGTGATAGCATTGGCTATAATAGGAGTTGGGTAGCACCAACAGACACAAAAATCGGCATTGTGTCGATAGGTTATGCTGATGGCTTATTACGGTCGTTGGGTAATGGTAAGGCCTCCTTGTTTGTTGATGGTCAGCCAGCTAAAATTATTGGTGATATATGTATGG
>CALDOI010000141.1 GCA_937912115.1 uncultured Bacteroidota bacterium
ACTGAATTTTCCATCAGTGAAATCAGTGGTACTTTTAAAGAAATCTATCAACCAAATAATGCAAGTATAATTTGGAGCAAAACATCAACTCACCTTATTTCTTGGCGTGATGAAATTGATGGACCTGTTGATATTTTTGTACAAGACTTTGGCAATGCCGGACCCCTTTACCAAATAGCTAACGATGTAGTAGGTAGTACCTTCGAGTGGGATTTAACAGCCAATACTATAGTTCCTTCAGCACCCCCAGCTTGGGTAAGTGGTACCGAATATACCGTTATACTTAAAAGTGAAGTTGATCCGGATGAAACTATGGAGAGTACAAAATTTACAATAAATGAAACTGTAGGTGAAATATCTACAATATATCAACCAGTTGCTACAACTAGTTGGACTGTAGGTACAACCCATCTTATCTCATGGCTTGATAATATTGAGGAAGATGTAAAGATTTATTATACTTATAGCGTAGCTGCAACTCCTCTTTTTGCTGATTGGGTTCATATTGCTGATGCTGTAGGTACTACTTATAGCTGGGATCTTACAGGTATGACAGCGGGAACTGGTCATGTTAGAGTGATAATTGCAAGCAGTTTAGATCCTCAAAATGTTTTTGAAGTAAGCGATTATTTCAGCTTAACACTTACACAAGGCACATATATTGATGTTATTCAACCAAGTATAGCAGGCATTTCATGGGCCAATGGTTACGATTATTATATTTCATGGGATGATGATTTAATTGATGCTGAGTTTGTAGATATATATTTATGTGGGTACAAAACTGCAACGGGTTTTAATATTGGTCAAGAGTTTGATACAAAAGAGATTGATACTGATGTTGTTGGAAGTACTCATGTATGGACTGCAGGTGCACTTGGAATAGTTGGAGCAGAATCGTATAGGATAAAAATTGTTAGCTCTGATAATTCAAACATTGAAGATTATAGTACATATACTTTTAATATATCAGCCTCCTCAGGTACATTTATAACCGTAGAAAATCCTACTGGTGGTGAATATTGGATGTATACAACATCTGAATATATTGTATGGAACGACAACTGCCCTGAAAATGTACTTATATATTTGAAGGAATACCTTTTGGATAACACTCCCGTAGGGACATATGATATAGAAGTTGGTTCAGGTGTTTCAGGAAGTATGTATTCATGGGAAATTAATGAAGTAATATCAAGTTATGATAATAAATTTAAAATATATGTTGAAAGCTACCTGGACAGTGATATTAATGATATGAGTAATTTTTTCTACATCGTACCATTTGGAAAATCAGCAACCTCCATTGGAGATATTGCAGGAGATATTGCAGCAAATGTTGTTATTTATCCTAATCCTACAAGTGGTCAGTTTAGCGTATCAGCTCCTGGTACAATTAATAAAGTTGAAGTACGTAACTTAATTGGTCAGGTATTGTTTACAGGAGTAGCTTCTACAATAGATGTAAGCAACTACGAAGCTGGATTATACATCGTAAATATCGAAGTTGAAGGACAGGTTGTTGCTAAAAAACTATTTGTTCAATAAGCTACATTTTGTTAGTGAGCACGTTATGCACTTACTAACTTAAGTAACGCATAAAGTATTTAGTTTAAAACCCGGTTTGCGCACGCAGATCGGGTTTTTTGTTTTTTCTTCGTTTTTATCATCCTGAACGCAACGTAGTGGAGTGAAGGATCTCCTTAATCAGGAGCACTCCACTTTGTCTCTGTATGCCGGGCAGCCGTGTTCGTAAGGACTTGGGACAAACGAACATGAATAGAGTTCCTTCGCTTACGCTCAGGAGGACAACTGATTTCTCGCAAAGGCGCAAAGCCGCAAAGAATCTTATCTGTCATATCGAGGGAAATGAAGCGCAGCGTAATGACCTGCATTGGCCGGCAGGCAGGCGAGATATCCCCTCAATCTTATCTGTCATCCTGAATGTAACGCAGTGAAATGAAGGATCCCCTTAGCCCGAAGAATAGTTTGAGTATTGGAACGGACTCAGGGGATTTCTCACTACGTTCGAAATGACAGGATTTGTTAAATCTCAGGGAATTTGGTTACGCCGAACTCACGTTTCTCAATGTTTACAACATCATCAAAATGACCTAAAAATTAATTCACTATCACATAAAACTTAACACCCAATATATTAGTTTTGTAGTAAATAATTTTTCCATGAAGTTCACCGTAAGCAACACAACAATAAGCAATAATTTTCTGAGCATTATATTGATCATAATTTTATCCACATGGTCGATAAATGTAGTAAGTCAGGAAGTTGTTAGGTACACATTAAATGATGTTATTGAGTTGGCGCAAAAGCAATCGCCCGACGCACAAATTGCAAAACATAGGTTTATAAATAGTTACTGGGTATATCGAAATTACAAAGCCAATTATTTACCGAGCTTGAGCTTTGCATCCACATTACCTTCAATCAGTACTGGTTTTAAGGATCAGTTTGTAGGAGGTGTAACCACTTCCGTTTTTGAAAATGTTAACCGCTATAGTCTTGATTTATTATTGCAACAAAAAATAGGATTTACAGGAGGTTCTATTGAAGTTAGCTCCGGTTTGCTACGAACAGATAATTTTAAAAGTGACACAACCTGGCATCAGTACACAACAAATGTTATTAACTTCGGTTTAACCCAACCTATTTCAATGTATAATCCCGATAGATGGGAACGTAGAATTGAGCCACTCAGGTACGAAGAAGCCAAAAGAATTTATGTTGAGGCTAACGAAAAAATCGCTGTCACGGTAATAGATTATTTCTTTTCCTTTTTATTGGCTCAAATACAGGTGAGTATTGCCCAGAAAAATTACTCCAATTATGATACACTTTACAGGATTGCTGAGGGGAGATACACGCTGGGTAAAATTGCCGAAAACGATCTGCTTCAGCTTGAATTAAACTTGTTAAAGGCAGAAGCCGCAGTTGAAGATGCCGATCTTAATTACAATAACCGACTGTTTATATTTAAGTCATTTTTAAGGATTAAAGAAGAAACACTAATTGAGTTAGTTCCTCCTTCTGAAACAAATCATTTTGAAGTATTTGTACAAACAGCACTGGAACAAGCCAAGTTCAATACTTCTTCCGGGTTGGAGTTCCAACGGAGGACTCTTGAAGCAGAACGAATTGTTAAGGAAGCTAGAAATGGAAGGTTGGATGCAAACTTGTATGCTGGTTTTGGTTTGGGGCAAATTAGTAATGGCAGCATCCAGGATGCCTACACTCAACCATTGGATGAGGAATTTGTTTCGTTACGAATTTCCATGCCATTACTCGATTGGGGACGTACAAAAGGTGATATAAAAATTGCAGAATCGAATTTGGCACTTGTGGAAACATCCATTGAACAGGAGAGGATAGATTTCGACCATAATATTTTTTTAAACGTGATGGAATTTAATATGCAGGAAAAGCAACTTATGATTGCAGCAAAGTCAGACACAGTAGCACAAAAGCGATATGAAGTTACTCAAAAACGATATATGATAGGTAAGGTAAATGATGTGTTGGAACTTCAAAATGCCCAAATTGATAACGACAATGCAAAAATGGGATATTACCGCTCGCTAATGAATTATTGGAAAAGCTATTATGATATCAGGATGCTTACCCTTTTTGATTTCAAACGGAGTATGCCAATTACAATCGATATTGATGCTTTGGTTGAGTAGTACTAAGTACAGTAATCAAGTGCGGTTTAGATAACTCAATCTTATTTTTTTCATTTTTTTATCTGTCATCCTGTAAAGCAGTGAAGGATTCCCTTAGTCCGAAGTATGGATGGTTATAACATAGAGTTCCTTCGCTTATACTCAGGAGGACAAATGATTTTTTCTCGCAAAGTCGCAAAGCCGCAATGGATGTCACTAGGGTTGTGCAAAGTTATGTCTATTTGAAAGTATTGCATTTACAAGCCTTAATAATCGTTAATAAGTTATAATTCCTTATTTATAATTATTCTTAATTTAAAATTATTCTTAATTTTGCAGTTGTATATTTGATATTCAATTATATGATTGAATCACCGTTATTTGAAAACAACCTTAAAATAAATATTTATGTCAGTATTAGTTGGAAAAAAAGCCCCATTATTTGAAGCCAATGCCGTTATTAACGGTGGCGAATTTGTTGAGAAATTTTCACTTGAACAATTCATTGGAAAAAAGCATGTTGTTTTCTTCTTCTATCCTTTGGATTTTACATTTGTATGTCCAACTGAAATTATAGCATTTCAGGAAAAAATGGATGAATTTGAAAAACGCAATGTTGCAGTTGTTGGATGTTCTGTAGACTCACATTTCTCGCACTGGGCATGGTTAAATACAGAAAAGAATAATGGTGGAATAAAAGGTGTAAAATACCCACTTGTAAGCGATTTATCAAAAACAATCTCAGAAAATTATGATGTTCTTGCCGGAGCTTACGACATTAATGAAGATGGTGAAGGCGAATTTAATGGAGAACCTGTAGCTTATCGTGGATTATTCTTAATTGATAAGCAAGGTGTTGTACGTCATCAAGTGGTTAATGATTTACCATTGGGTCGTAGTATTGATGAAGCAATACGTATGGTTGATGCTCTTCAGTATTTCGAAGAAAATGGTGAGGTTTGTCCTGCAAACTGGAAACTAGGTGATGATGCTATGGTTGCTGATGCTGTTGGAGTTGCTAAGTATCTCAGCGAACATTAAAGCCAAAATATTAGATCCTTCGCTAAAATTAACTTAATAAAAAAAGCACTGAATAATTTCGGTGTTTTTTTTTTGCTTATGAAATTCAAAAATGCAACCAATTTTTAATTCTGTAATTTTGTATTCACAAGTATTGTTTGTCCGATTTCTCTACCTATTATTCTATAATTTGAAATATAATAGCTCATGGTGGTATCGGGTAACTTTAGAGATTTCCAATATTCATCTGTAATTATCAGGTAATCTATATTTTCTTTGTTAGCTGTAATAAAAAAACCATCACCATATAATTGGTCTTCAGTTTTTTGTCGTTCATTAAACGACATTAAACTTATAATTTCTTTATAATTCTCCAACTCATTAAAAATAAAGTGCATAGGTGCCACAATTGTTTTGTCAGTTTGGG
This sequence comes from uncultured Bacteroidota bacterium, assembly GCA_937912115.1. Taxonomy (GTDB): domain Bacteria; phylum Bacteroidota; class Bacteroidia; order Bacteroidales; family F082. The sequence continues at coordinate 5,126 of CALDOI010000141.1, forward strand.
GAGGCAATACATATTTTTCTGTAATGTTTCTGTTTTGGATTGGTGAGAATTTTTGGATGGATAAACGAATATCATATACAAGTGATGAAACTATAAATAGACCAATGAAGAAAATAAAAATATAAGATTGTTTATTTTTAGGTAATATGTATTTGCTTCCTGTGGTTGAAAAGTGCTGTTTCGAAAAATAAATAACCAGCAATACGATATATGGATAATAAACCACTGAATATTTACTCGATTTATTTATTGAAATAATTGCTATTGATAGAAACAATATCAACAAATAAAGTAGTAACCCCGGTTTTTGCTTTTTTAGCTGTGAAAAAGCAAATATTATAATTAGAATTGTGAAGATAGTTAAGGTTATTTCTTTAGGACTGTGAAATAGTCGATAATGCTCATTAAATAATCTTATAAATAAATTACTTATAACACTAATGGGATCACTTGAAATTAATGATGTAGAATTAGCTCCTGAAATTATATTACCCCATTGAATTACTTCCTGAATAGAATTAAAATGCACAAAGTATATCATTGAAATAGAAATAGATACAGCTACAAATATGAGTATACTTTTGTATTGTTTTCTGTATAGCAATAAAATTATACCGCTCGAAATAAATACTAATCCGTTAAGATGAATCAATACTGAAGCCCCAACAAATATGGCAGAAATAATTACAAAAAAGAGCTCTCTTTTATTATTTCTACTGATATCTAAAAAAATAAATGAAATAAAACTGAATGCCATAAGGGGAATCTCAGGACGATAAACAAATGAAAATTCAAATACATGAGGGGCAATAACAAACAGGCCAGCAACAAGAAGAAACCCTTGTTTTGATACAATCTTGTTAATAATAACAGTATAATAATAAAATGCTGCCAAAAAAATAATTAGTGAAACTAAACTAACGGACTTTAATGCAATTAATGAAAAACCAAAAAGATTTGTAAAAATAATTCCAATCCATATTGTTAGCTTATGATATCCAAGGATACCTATATGGTTGTTGAAGTAGTGCTTCATCAGAACATTTCTAACAACACCATCTTTATTTAACCAATATACCTGCTCACCCAACCAGGCATCATCAAGGTGTGGAATTCGTTGAAATAAGCTATAAATAAATAATGCAAAAATGCAGTATATAAAAATATTTATTGGTCGTTTACCAACTATCATATTAAAATTTAGAAGATTCAGAATCTATTATTTGTATTAATTCAATAAATGATTTCCTGAAATATTTTTTATTCTACTGGTTACAAAAATTGTTTTATAGTCTAAACCAATTATCAATAGTCTCATTAATTTTTGGTTTAAAGGTACTATGAGTAAACTCATTTGTTCGATTGTCGTACTTATAATCTTTACCCCATGCTACGTGGTTTTTAGCTATTTCATCCAATGCATTTACAATGAAATCCAATTCTTCATTTGTCATAGTAGGATGAAGAGATACTCTTACAAAGCCAGGCTTATTCGACAGATCCCCACTACTAATTCTTTTAACAATCTTATGTGATTCTTCAGGAGTTACATTTAATAAGAAATGCCCATATGTACCAGCACATGAACAACCTCCTCTTACCTGAATACCATATCTGTCGTTTAATAACTTAACAATTAGGTTAAAGTGAATGTGTGTGAACCAGAAAGAAAAAATACCTAAACGTTCTTTAACATTATCAGCGAGAATATGAATCCCCTTAATTTTTTTAAATCCTTCAAATGCTCTTTCCACAAGTTCTTTTTCGCGTTGTGCAATTAATTTAGTGTTAAGCTGATCTTTAACTTTTATGGTATAAGCAATTCTAATGGCCTGGAGAAATCCTGGAGTCCCACCATCTTCACGTAATTCAATATCATCGTAGTATTTATGTCCACCCCATGGGTCAGTCCATTCAACAGTTCCACCACCCGGATCATCAGGTACTTGTTTGTGGTAGATATTCTTGTTAAATACTAATACACCTGAACTACCAGGACCACCCAAAAATTTGTGTGGTGAAAAGAAAATGGCATCAATACTTTGCAAATGATTTTCGGGATGCATATTTATGTCAATATAAGGTGCCGAACCAGCAAAGTCAACCATGGCTATCCCCCCGTATTTGTGCATAATCTCGGCCATTTCGTAATATGGTGGTATAACTCCGGTTACATTAGAACCACCAGTAAAAGACCCAATTTTTAGTTTATGACTCTTATGTATTTCGAGTTGTCGTTCAAGTTCTTTTGTGTCAACATTGTTTTCATTATCTGGTTCAAGTACAACAACTTTGGCAATGGTTTCGAGCCATGATTGTTGGTTTGAATGATGTTCCATGTGCGTTAAAAATACAACGGGCATATCTTCCTTTAAAACACATTTGCCTTTTTCGGTAAACATTGCATTATTTCGCAACCCTAATATGCGCTGGAGCTTATTTACAACTGCTGTCATTCCTGAACCTGCCGTAATAATAACATCATCTGAATTTGCTCCAACATGTTCCTTAATAATTTTATGCGCAGCTTTATAAGCGTTCGTCATTAAGGTGCCGGTTTCTGTTGTTTCTGTATGGGTATTTCCAATATTTGGCCCAATAATATTGGTCATCTTATCTTCAATCGGTCTATACAATCTACCACTAGCAATCCAATCGGCATAAATCATTTTTTTCTTACCATAGGGAGTCTCAAACTCAATATCATCCCCAATGATATTCTTCCTAAAGC
>CALDOI010000142.1 GCA_937912115.1 uncultured Bacteroidota bacterium
GAAAAGATTCGTTTAGACATCAACAATTCGTTTGTTGTTGTAAGAGTTGTTACCCGGCAGGGAGTTAAATCAGAAAAAGTATATATCAGGTAAAAAGGAAATGTTATGAAAAAAACAATAGTTAATTCGCTAAATATACTAATAATAATATTCTTCTTAAGCATATCAGTTTCCGGTATTGCACAACCTCCCCCTCCCCCTCCCGGGGGTAGTAACACACAGGGTAATAAACTTGATGGCGGAGGAGCACCCATTGGGGGTGGATTGTTTATTCTTCTCGGACTTGCAGCAGCATACGGAGGAAGAAAAATATATAATTTAAGGAAAAAACATTTGTAAGATTAACAGGAAAACTACAATAAATTAAGATAAAACAATTAAAAGTTATTTAAGATGAAAAAAATAAACGTATTGATTGCTGCTATTTTGATGATAGCAAGTTATAGTTTAACAGCTCAGGTGGCAATAACCCCCGGCGGGGGCAGTGCCGATGCCTCGGCATTGCTGGATTTACAAAGTACAGACAAAGGTTTTTTGCCTCCCCGGATGACTAGTGCTCAAATGGGCGCCATTACTAGCCCGGCAGAAGGACTTATAGTATATTGTACCGATTGCAGCCCAAAAGGACCCTATTATTATGATGGTGGAGGATTTTTAAATTTTGTTAATAATACCATGAGCTTTTCAGATGTTACCAACCCAGCCACCGGTGAAATATGGATGGACCGAAATTTAGGGGCCACACAGGCAGCATCAAGCAGTACTGATGCTGCTTCGTATGGCGATTTATACCAATGGGGCCGTGCAGACGAAGGGCACGAAATCCGCAGCAGCGGACTAACTTCAACCAACGCTACTACCGCCGTGCCTAACCTCGGCAGCTCTTGGGACGGCTTGTTCATAACCGAAAGCAGTAGCCCTTACGATTGGCTTACAACACAGGATAATACACTTTGGCAAGGTGTAAGTGGAACAAATAACCCATGCCCTACAGGTTATAGACTCCCAACCGAAGCTGAATGGGAAGCAGAGCGTGCAAGTTGGAGTAGTAACAATGCCACCGGGGCATTTGCATCCCCACTTAAATTGCCTGTAGCAGGCGCCCGTGACAACATCGATGGTTCGCTCGACAATGCTGGTTCCGACGGCTACTACTTGTCGAGTAACATTAGTGGCATTTACTCGCGCAGCCTGTACTTCATCAGTGGCAATGCTTTCATGAACAGCACCTTCCGTGCATACGGGTTTTCTGTTCGCTGCATTAAGGATTAGGAAAGTTGAAAAGTTTGCAAAGTGGGAGCCTAATGAACTACAATTAATAGAGTATAGGAAATAAAATTTTCGAAAACATAAAGTTAATTTTGTTTATTTTTCAAAATAACAAAACCTTTACAAGGGATTTAGATGTAACAAGCAAAACTTTTAAACTAAAACAAATTGAAAACAATAAAATATTGACTCATCTTTTAACATGTAACCCTGCGGAGTCACTGCCTCCTTTGATTATAAAAAAAACATAGCATTGATTCACCGCTGATAATAATAAAAAAGAATACCATTGATGAAAATGTTAAAGAATACCAATAAATTGAGGAAGCTATTGCCGATCTGGAAAACGATCCCAATATTTCTTCCGAAAAAATAGAGAAATAAAGATCATCTATTAAGAATCTAAAAACAAATATTTTTTATTACCCATATAAAACCAGCTTTATGAAAAAATCTATTTTAGCAATATTAGCATATTTTGTATTTACTGCAATTCAAGCGCAAACTTATACTGGTAATTTAACACTTACAACCCAAGCCCAGGTTAATGCATTTGCATACACAAGTGTTACAGGTAACTTGATACTTCACGATGGTGACATAACTAATTTAAGCCCACTTTCATCATTAACTACTGTGGGGGGAGATCTTCAAATCTATAATATCTATGGACTAGCAAATCTTAACGGCCTCTCATCATTATCTTCAGTGGGAGGGAATTTATGGTTTAATGGCAACTTTTTACTATCAAATCTTAATGGTCTCTCATCATTAACCACTGTGGGTGGGGATGTGCAAATCTGGACTAATCGGGGGCTATTAAATCTTAACGGTCTCTCATCATTAACTTCAGTGGGGGGTAAGTTATTCATTCAAAATAATTTTGTACTTTCAGTTTTTTGTGGGCTTTACCCACTAATAAACCGGGGTGGTGTATCTGGCACTTATACAGTTAATGGTAACGCATTAAACCCAACAGAACAAGAGATTATTGACGATGGTGCTTGTCCGCTTCCCCCTGTTCCATTGTCCAACTGGGCAATTTATATTGGTATTTTATTAATTGCTATATTTATGTTTGTTGCTTATAGAAAAAGGGAGACGCGGTTTAGCCATAATAACCTTTAGATTATTAATTAAGTCATTCTATAACAGAATGATTTTTATTGGGAATTAACCTGTACGCAATAATTATTGGTTTTATCTAAAATAAACGGATTGTCATCTTGCCGAAGTTCATTGGCTAATAATAAATGGCACGGAAATAAATATAAATGAGTTCAAGGTGTGGCTCAAAAACAAACTACCTAACTATAAAACACCACGCAAATATATCATTCTAGATGACCTGCCAAGAAATGTGATGGGAAAAGTGACTAAAAAAGAATTAGTAAGCCTTTTTAACACTGAAAGCAATAAAGAATAATAATAGTTGCTATAGCCGGATTTGTGGCAATTTTCCCTCAATCTAAAACCCTGAACTCAGAACCCAAAACTCAAAACTCAATACTATTCAACTTCTACAAGTACTTCTTCACTTTGCCATAAACCATGCTTTGTACAAAAAGCCATGGCAGTAAGCTTCAAATTTTTATTTGGTACAATGTGGAAATCCACTTCTGCATGACCCGGCATATTCCCAAGTGTTCCTGGTGCAAATGATGCCTGACCTAACATAAACTCTCCGTTCCATAATTGAATGTATGCTATGTAATGATCAAAATCATCGGGATGAACATACTCATCACCCAATTTTACTTTTACAGTAAATTTTTGTCCCTTTAAAGTTTTCGCATCACAATGTACAAATGGTGAATGACGATCGATGTAATCTTTTTTTGCTTCTCTGTCGATTGTTGAAATGTCAACGTATCTGTTAATTTTCATGTCTATAATATTTATTTATAATAATTCTAAATTGCAAATTTAATTGTTTTAATTAATAAACCAAAATATTGTTTAGCTACATTTATCCAAAGATGGATTTTACCATTCCACCATCGTGAGTAATTGTTTGCCCTGTTACATATCTTGATAGTGGTGATAATAACCAACATGCCAGACTAGCCATTTCTTCAGGCTTACCCATTTCGCCAACAGGTACTTCACGTTCGAAGGCCAGCTTAGCTTCTTCATAAGTAATGTTTTCTAATTCTGATTTCTTCACAAATAGGCGCTCCATTGCTCCGGTGCTATGGTAACCAGGAGCAAGTATATTAGCTGTAATACCCATGGTTGCAACTTCCTGCGAAAGAGTTTTAACAAACCCTACAATTGCTGGCCTTAGCGAGTTACTTAGCACAAGATTTTTAATGGGTTCTTTAACAGAAACGCTTTCGATAAATAATAATCTTCCATATTTCTGTTTCTTGAAAATAGGCATGATTTTATAAGATAAGTCGATTTTCCACCTAACTATAGTTTCCCAAGCCTTGTCCCACATCTGTATATTTACATCATTAACTCCACCGGCTGGGGGACCGGAAGCATTAAAAACTATCCCGGAAATTGTTTTTTCTGCACACCAATCAATAATTTTTTGTTGAACAATTGGATCCATAATATCACCACATAAATAGTCAATATTAATCGGGAATTTATCTTTCAATAATACCAGTTTTTCAACTGTTCTACTTATGGCTAATACTATTGCTCCTTCAGATGCAAGCTGTTCAGCAATTGCTTTACCAAACCCACTTCCTGCCCCACCTACAACGAAGTATTTGTTTTCAATATTTAGATTCATAATAAAATAATTTTGGCAAAGGTATAAACAGTTTTGTTTAAAAACGAAAACTAACCTTCACATTCTTATCCTGAAAAATAATAATTACATCCATCACCTTCAAAGTCAATGCAAGAATTAATTTTATTACATTTACACCATCTGCAAAAATATTTTCGTTACTAATTTAATCTTTAATGAAATCAGAACCAACCAACCAAGAATTAAAGGATGAAATTAAGTTGCTTAAAATGCAATTATCTGAAAAAACCACACTAGAAGATTATCAACCTTTCTTTGATAATAATGTGGCCATTATACTACTTGTTAATCCAGATAATCAAAATATAATTTATGCGAATGAAGCAGCGGCTAGTTTTTATGGCTACACAATTGAGCAATTATGTAACTTGAAAATCAGCGATATAAATACTTTAACTTCAGAAGAGATTAAAATCAAAATTGCTGATGCAAGAAAAAATAAACAAAATTACTTTGTATTTAAACATAGAACTTCAAACGGTGGAATACGTGATGTGGAAGAATATCAAACGAAATTAAAACTTGGTAATAAAGATGTATTCTCAATTATTGTGCATGATGTTACCCAACGAATAGAAGCTGAAAATAATCTGTTTTTATCCGAAAAAAGATATAGAGAGTATTTCGAAAAAGACATTTCAGGAGTATATACAACCACACCTGAGGGGAAATTAATTGACTGTAATAATGCTTTTGCAAATATGCTTGGCTATACTGTTGACGAAATAAAACAAATTCACACCTCAATACATTATTCAAAAAAGGATTTGAGGAATAAAATAATTGATAAACTCGAAAAACATAAGAGTTTGTTCAATATTGAAATAGAACTAATTACAAAAGATGGTGGAAAAATTCACTGTATTGAAAACGTTACCGGAATATTCGACAATAATAATAAACTAGTACAGTTTCAGGGTTATATAATTGATATCTCCAAGCGTAAAAAAGCAGAAAATGCACTGAAAGAAAGTGAGGCTAGATTTAAACGATTATTTGAAGATCTTGGGGATGCAGTTTATGTAACTAAACTAGGTGGTGAAGATAAGGGCGATATACTTGAAGTGAATGCGACAGCTGTTAAACAGTCTGGGTATTCGAAAAAGGAGTTGCTTCAAATGAATATCATTGAAGATTTATTCGTTGAAGGGTCAGGAGAAATGGACAACAATGCATTAGACCTAAGACTTCAAGAAAATGAAATAGTTACATTTATTGAGAAAAAAAGAAGGAAGGATGGAAGCGAATACTGGACTGAGGTAACGGTAACCCCAATTGAGTTTAATGGGCCACCAGCAAGCCTTGCAATTAATCGCGATATCACCAATCGTATACTTGCAAGTGAAGCCCTCGAAGAAAGTGAAAAAAAGTTCCGCGATCTATTTGAGCAATCGGGAGATGCATTTTTAATAATTAAAAATAGAAACTTCATCGATTGTAATAAGGCTGTTGTTGAAATGCTAGGATATAAGAATAGAGATGAGGTTATTAACGTACATCCTTCAGTATTATCCCCGGAATTTCAACCCGATGGCCGATCTTCAGCAGAAAAAGCTGACGACATGATGATGACAGCCATTAATAAAGGTACTCATCGTTTCGAATGGGATCACCTAAAAAGTAATGGCGAGATTTTTCCCGTTGAAGTACTATTAACAGCAATCTCAAAAGCACCGGGTAATGAAATCATTCATACTGTGTGGAGAGATATAAGCGAACAAAACAAGATAAAAAGAGAGTTAATTGAAGCTAAAGAAAAGGCCGAGAAAAATGAAAAAAAGTTCCGGGAACTATATGAAAAGTCGGGTGATGCTATATTTATTGTGGAAAATGAAAGGTTTATAAATTGCAACCAGGCAACGACAGAGCTTTTCAAATACAATAATAAAGAAGATTTTTATAATTTACACCCTTCAGAAGTATCTCCCGAATATCAACCAGATGGTGAGCTATCATTAACTAAGTCGATAAGAATGATGCAGACAGCAATAAAAAATGGAACTCATCGCTTTGATTGGCTGCATAAAAAGAATAATGGAGATTTGTTTCCCGTTGAGGTATTATTAACAGCAATCTCTACCGATTCAAAAAAGCAAATAATCCATGCAGTTTGCAGGGATATTAGTGAACGAAAGAAAATTCAAAATGAACTAGTATATGCAAAAGAAAAAGCAGAGGAAAGTGACAGACTAAAATCAGCTTTTTTAGCAAATATGAGTCACGAAATTCGTACTCCAATGAATGGCATACTTGGCTTCGCAAGCCTTCTGAAACTTCCTGACTTAAAAAAAGAACAAATTACAGACTATGTTACTGTAATAGAAAAGAGTGGACTTCGGATGCTAAATATCATTAATGATATAATGGATATCTCGAAAATTGAAGCCGGACAAATGGAAGTTAATAATTCATACTGCAATGTTAATAAGCAAATAGATGACATATACTCATTCTTTAAGCCGGAAGCCGTAAAAGCCGGATTAGAACTATCAACCAGCAAGGCATTTGAAAACGAAGATGCAATTACTTATACTGACTATGAAAAACTATATGCCGTTTTAGTTAATCTAATAAAGAACTCAATAAAATACAGTCACTATGGTAGTATTAACTTTGGGTACTTTAAGGTTGATAATGAGTTAGTATTTTTTGTTAGAGATACAGGAATTGGGATACCTAAGAATCGCCAGGATGCTATTTTTGAACGATTTGTTCAGGCAGATATTGAGGACACAAAGGTTTACGAAGGAGCAGGATTAGGGTTGTCAATTTCAAAAGCATATGTTGAGATGCTTAATGGTAGAATTTGGTTAGAATCGGAAGAAGGAAAAGGAAGCAATTTCTATTTTACAATACCCTATGTTACAAAAACTCCCGACACAAAAGTTGTTGAAGACAAAGTTATTGAAACTCATACAAAAACTAAACTACCAAAAAAATTAAATATACTAATAGCTGATGATGAAGAAATTGCCAGCTCTTTTTTACAAATAGTACTAAAGGATTGTGCAAATAATATATACTATGCCAAAGATGGTTATGAGGCAATAAACATTTGTAAAAATAACCCTGACCTAGACTTAATTTTAATGGATATAAAAATGCCATTGCTGGATGGATACTCTGTTACTCGTGAAATTCGGAAGGTTAACAATCAAATAAAGATAATTGCACAAACCGCATATGCATTACCTGGAGATAGCAGCAAAGCAATTAAGGCAGGGTGAAACGATTATATTTCAAAACCAATTAATAAAGACGAGCTTATTACAAAAGTTCAAAATCTCTTTTTAAAATAACTATTGATATTAAGTGAATTGCGGGATCGATTTTCTTATTTATTAATACAGACTATCATATGAATAAACAACCATCATATACAAACGATCAGTTAACTCAAAAAGTCGCTGAATTAACTGATGAACTCAATAAATTAAAGGAATATTATAAGCAGTCTCAACCAATTCTTGGGAATTCAGGTGGTGATATAAAAGATATTGTTGTTTGGAAAATGGATGAAAAAGGACGTTACACTTACTTAAGTCCAAATGTAGAAGTTGTATTGGGATACAAACCAGAAGAAATGTTAGGAACAATGGGGCTTACATACTTCCGTGCAGAAGATGTACCTCAAATACAGAAAAAAATGAAGGCCAGAATAGATGGCAATAGGGAACCTTCTGAATTTATTATGGTTGCCAAAGATGGCTCTCTAATAGATATGGAACTATATTCAGTTTCAATCAAAGACCAAAATGAGAATATAGTCGGATTCTCGGGAATTGCACGTAACATTAGTGATCGCAAGCTTGCAGAGAAAAACAATAAAAAGAACGAAAAAAAAATAATACAGGAAAAGGAATTCACCGAACAAGTGATAAATGCACTTCCCGGATTGTTTTATCAGATAAGTACTGAAGGTAAATTTATCAATTGGAATAAGAATTTTGAAACAATTACGGGATATTCCGCAACCGAAATCAAGCAACTTAGTCCCATTGAACTATTTGAAGGTGATGATAAAAAACATATAGCTGATAGGATACAGGAATCATTTTCAGTTGGAAACTCCCATGCATATGCGAATTTAATTTCCAAAAAAGGCTTCAGTACTCCCTATTATTGGACCGGAAAAACAATAATAATAAACAACGAACCATTCTTAATTGGAATGGGGACGGATATTTCGGAGTTAAAAAATATTGAAAATGAATTAATGAAACATCAGGAGCAGCTTGAAGAACTTGTTAAAGAAAGAACTAAGGATTTGGAGATTAGAAATAACGAACTTGACAGTGCTATAAAGGTTTTTGTTGGCAGGGAGATTCTAATTAGAGATATGCAAAATCGCATTGCTGCATTGGAAAGTGACAAGTAAACCACTTCCTCCAAAAATATAATCAGCTTAGCAAATTATCAATAATGTATAATTAATACGTTAAAAAAAAAAGCATGAAATTATATAGTTTTAAAAGTATAAGAACACGATTAACATTTTGGTTTCTGATATTAACACTTATTCCCTTATTAGTTGTGTTGATAATTACATATTTTCAGCGTATTGATGCCATTAAAAATCAAACAATTGACAAACTCGTTGCAATACGCGATTTAAAAGCCGAGCAAATAAATGTGTGGTTAACAGAAAGAGTTGCAGATATGAATACTCTATCGATTGATAGTGATATTACCAGTGTTGAAAATTTGTTTGACAATAAAAAGAATGATAATAGTGACACTGAATTACTTCTCAAAATTCAAAACCATCTAGAGAATTTTGTAAAAAATTATTCGGCATATAGTGAACTATTTATACTAAATCCACAAAACGGAAAGATTGTAATTTCAACTCGAAAATATGCTATTGGTGAGGACAAATCAACAAATGAGTATTTTACAGAACCCATGAAAACACATAAGCTATCAATTAAGGATATTTATTACTCAAATACATTGTCTGAAATTTCAATGGCATATTCAATTCCTATTTTTGATGCGGAAAACAAGAATATAATTGTAGGCATCCTTGTTGCCCGGGTAGATTTAGATAACTCATTATTTCGATTATTATTCGACCGCATTGGTCTTGGAAAAACAGGTGAGACATTAATTGTTAACGAGGATATACTAGCATTGAATATATTACGATGGTACAACAATGCCCCATTAAATCTTAAGATAAAAGCTCTACCAGCCCTAAATGCATCAAAGGGACAAACAGGGGTTATAGAAACGCAAGATTATCGAGGTGAAGAAGTTCTTGCTGCCTATACCTATATCCCTCAAACCAAGTGGGGTTTTGTTTGCAAACAGGATATGAGTGAAGTAAATGCATCGATCGATATCATGATCCTGAATTTCATATTAATATTTATAGTTGCATCAATAATAATTACACTAATTGCCATTAGCATAAGCAAATCTATTTCGAAATCTATTGTGGCAATGAACGTTGTTGCTAAAAAAATCAGAAGTGGAAACTTTTCTATTCGAAATAAAATTACATCACAAGACGAATTGGGTTTGCTCGCTTTGGAGTTCAATAATATGGCCGAAATGACTGAGTCAAGAATAAATGTTCAGCAGGGAATATCACAGATCACAGAAATTATGATTGGAAGAACATCAATGAATGATTTCGGATTATCATTATTAAAAGAACTCAAAAAAATATCAGGGGCAAATATTTGTACGTTTTATATATTGAATGAAGCCGACCAGTTATTTGAACATCTTGTTTCAATTGGAGCCAATAAAGAACTTTTGGAACCATTTGACTCGAGTTATACAGAAGGTGATTTTGGTAATGCGATTTCATCAAAAAGTATTTACTATTTACAAAATATTCCTGCAAATACAATTTTCAAGTATAAAACAATAGCAGGCACAACCATTCCAAAAGAATTGATTACCATCCCAATAATAGTTGATAATACTGTAGTGGCAACTATTTCACTGGCTAAAATAAGCAGTTTTAGCATCGATTGTCATGATATAATAAATAAATCTTGGGATAATATAAATACTTCATACTCAAACTTAATTTCCAGCGAAAGAACAAGGATTTTTGCTGATCATCTTTCAAGAATAAACAAACAGCTTGAGGTAAAATCGCAAGAACTTGAAAAGCAAACCTCTGAAATGAAAAAACAAGCTGAGGAATTATACAATGCTTCCAGAGAGCTCCAAATTCAAAATATTGAACTTGAATCGCAAAAAATGCAGGTTATGACTGCAAACAGGTTAAAAAGCGAATTTCTTTCGAATATGAGTCATGAATTGCGCACTCCATTAAACTCAATAATGGCATTGTCGAGTGTATTAATTACTGATACCAAAAGCAAACTTAATAAAGATGAAAGCAATTACTTAAGCATTATCGAGCGAAATGGAAAAAGACTGCTTAATCTTATTAACGATATCCTCGATTTGTCGAAAATTGAAGCTGGTAAAATAGAAATAATTCCCGCTTATATCTCAATTGAAAATCTTATTAAATTGGTAACTGAAAATGTACAATCAATTTCCGACAATAAAGGCATATCCATAAATCTGGAAATCCCCAAGAATCTACCACGTATCCAAACAGATGAATCAAGATTACATCAGGTATTAATAAATATTGTTAGCAATGCAATTAAATTTACTGACAAGGGTAGTGTTGATATTATTGTAAAAAATCAACAAAACAATATTATTATCGAAATAAAAGATACAGGAATTGGAATATCTGAAAATATTCTTCCACATGTTTTTGACGAATTTCGTCAGGCTGATGGAACTTCATCTCGTAAATATGAAGGAACAGGGCTGGGATTGGCAATAGCCAGGAAGATGATTGAAATTTTGGGAGGAAGTATTAGTGCTGAAAGCGAGTTAGGGATTGGGTCTACATTTAGTGTTTCAATTCCAGTTAGTTGGCATGGGCGTAAATCTATCGACAAGCCAACCATTTCAAGCAATGTAGTTATCAAAAAAGCGAACAATACCATTCTTGTTGTTGACGACAACCCGGAAGTAATAGCCGATATTTCAAATTACCTGGATCAATGTGGATATAATACCATATCAGCAACAAATGGTATGGAGGCAATTAAACTGGCAAACAAATATAAGCCCATAGCAATAACCTTAGATATTGTAATGCCGGAAATGGATGGATGGGAAGTTCTTCAACAGCTTAAATCAAATAATGAGACTACTAATATACCAGTAATTGTGGTCTCTGTTTCTGAAGATAGAGATACTGGTTTTGCACTTGGAGCAATAAGTTACCTGAACAAACCTATCGATAAAAATTTGCTAATATCAGAAATCAGGAAAATCAATAAATCACCGGGAATAGTAATGATTGTAGATGACGATGAGTTTGACCTAAAGCGAATGGCAGACATGATGAAAGCTCAAAATATATCTACAATTCTTGCAGTTAGTGGTCAGGAATGCATAGACAAAATTGAAAATGTAATTCCCGACATTCTTGTACTTGATTTGCTGATGCCAGACATTGATGGATTTAAAGTATTGCATCAAGTAAAGAATAAACCACAAACAAAAGACTTACCGATTATTGTTGTAACAGCCAAAGATATAACACAAGATGACAGAATGAGATTACAAGGAAATGTTACCTCAATAATAGCGAAAAGTGAGTCCACTCCAGAAGATTTGTTTGCGGAAATAAAAAGAATAATCGATAACATTGATCACTTTAAAAAACCAAATCAACATAAGGTTAAACCCGGCAAAAAAGAAGCACAAGTTTTAAATCAATCAAAACAAAAAGACATATTAATACTTGAAGACAATCCAGATAACATGATTACTATTAAGGCAATCCTAAAGGGGAATTATAACCTCTGGGAAGCAACTAATGGTGAAGAAGGCTTGAAATTTATAGAAATTCATAAGCCTGATTTAATACTACTCGACATGTCACTACCAAATATTAGCGGACAGGAAATCGTTAGTATACTAAAAGCAGATGATAGAACAAAATCAATTCCCATTATTGCAGTAACTGCACAGGCAATGAGTGGCGACAGAGAAATGATTATAGGTTATGGCTGTGATGCTTATGTGTCAAAACCCATTGATGGAGTTTTTTTAATAAATGAAATTAACAAATGGCTTCATTAGAAATAATCGCCAATAACATAGGTAAGCTCATCCAACAGGTTAGTTACTTAAACGATCTTAAGAATGCCAAAGAAAAAGCAGAAGAAAGCGACCGTTTAAAATCAGCATTTCTGTCGAATATGAGTCATGAAATACGTACTCCCATGAATGGGATTCTTGGGTTTTCATCTTTACTTAAAAAACCAGGACTTACTGGCCAAACAAAGGATGAATACATAAAAATAATTGAAAAAAGCGGTGCCCGAATGCTAAGTACAATAAATGATATTATAGATATTTCGAAAGTTGAATCAGGACAAATGAAAATTTCCATAACAGAAGTCGAAATAAACGAACAAATCGTAAATCTTCATGCATTTTTCAATCCTGAAGCAACAAAAAAGAATATACAGCTTTCATATAAAAATGGTTTAAAAAAACATGAATCAATTATTAAAACTGATCTTGAGAAAGTATATTCCATCCTAACCAACCTCATTAAAAATGCAATAAAATACTCAAACGAGGGAAAAATTGAATTTGGGTATAAAATTGTAGATAATGAAGACCTTAAATTTTTAGAATTCTTTGTAAAGGACACGGGAATAGGAATTCCTCTAGAAAGACAGCATGCTGTTTTCGATCGTTTTGTACAGGCCGATATTGAAGACGAACATGTTTATGAAGGATCGGGTTTGGGTTTAACAATTTCAAAGGCCTATATAGAAATGCTTGGGGGCAAAATATGGTTGGAATCTCAGGAAGGGATTGGCTCACAGTTTTATTTTACAATTCCATATATCCAAAGTGAGGAAGCTGAACCTAAAAGTAAATTTGTGAAACCAGAATCTACAACTGATCCTCAAAAAATGAAACTAAAAGTACTTATTGCCGAAGACGATGAATTTTCAAATACACATTTATCAATTTTATTAAAAGATATAAGTAAAGAAATTTTGCATTGTAATAATGGTAAAGAAGTAATTGCAATTTGCAAAGATAATCCCGATATTGATTTAATTTTGATGGATATTAAAATGCCAGTCATGGATGGTTACGAAGCTACACGACAGATCCGAGGATTCAACAAAGACGTAATAATTATTGCTCAAACTGCATATGCACTAATAGGTGATCGAGAAAAAGCACTTGAAGCTGGTTGTAATGATTATATCACTAAACCTATCAACAAAATGGAGCTCTTTAATAAGGTCTCAAATTTGTTCATATAATATAAATAAGAATTAATCATCGAATCATTCAGAGATAAAAGAAATTACAATAAACATAGATACTAATGAAGAAAATTCTAGCTATAGACGACCAAAAAGACAACCTCACTACTATAAAGGCCGTATTAGACAGTCAATTGCCTGGCATTAAAATATTAAACGCGCTTTCAGGTGCAGAAGGAATTAAAATTGCAATAAAAGAACAACCCGACACCATTATTCTGGATTTAATTATGCCAATGATGGATGGCTACGAAGTATGTATAAAACTTAAAGAAAACGAATTTACAAAGCATATTCCAATTATAATGCTTACTGCCATTAAAACCGATGCTAAAAGTAGAATTAAAGGATTAACACTTGGTGCAGATGCATTTTTATCAAAACCGATTGACCCATTGGAACTATCAACTCAGGTAAAGGTAATGTTACGAATAAAAGAGGCTGAGGATAAACTAAGAGATGAAAAAAGTATGCTGGAAAAATTGGTTGAGGAACGTACTGCTAGCCTGTATGATAGTGAGTTATACTATAGAACATTAATTGAAAACAGCAGCGATGTAATAATCATTATAGATAAAAATGGCAAGTTAGTATTTGAGAGTCAGAGTAATGAAGTAATTACCGGGTATAAAACAGGTGAATTGTTGGGCGAAAATATTTTTGGAATAATACATGCTGATGATTTAGAGCACGTTTCAATACTATTTGAGGAGATTATCAAAAAACCACAAGGAATTGAAAATGTAAATTTCAGGATCATACATAAGGATGAAAGTACCAGAAGTATTTCTGGTACTGGGAAAAACATGCTTCACTTTCCTAAAATTAACGGAATAGTTTTTAATTACCGAGATGTAACTGAACACACTAAAGCACTTAATGCCAAATTAGAAAGCGATCGGAAATTAAATACACTTATCAATAACCTCAAAGGAATAGCCTATAGATGTAAAAACGATCGTAATTGGACAATGGAATATTTAAGTGCCGGATTTGAAGAAATAACCGGTTATAAAGTTGAAGATGTTATTAATAATAAAAAAATGTCTTTCGACGACATCATAGAGCCAGAGGACAGGGATAGAATATGGACAGAAATACAATCGTCAATTGGGAAAAAAGAATCTTTCGAGTTAAATTATAAAATCAAGACAGCATCCGGTGAAATTAAGTATGTATTGGAAAAAGGAGTGGCAATATATTCTGAAGATAAAACTAATTTACTTGGTTTAGAGGGTTTTATAACTGATATCACAACACATGTTAGCATCGAAAAGGCCCTAAGAGAAAGTGAAAATAATTTTCGAACACTCTTCAATGCTATGACAGATGTAGTGCTGGAATTAGATTATGATGGTCGATTTATCAATATTGCACCTACCTCGCAAGAGCTATTGTATTTACCGCCAGACGAAATGATTGGCCATACATTACATGAGGTGTTTCCACAACCAGAAGCTGACATTTTTCTTGAATTTGTAAGGAAGTGCATAGATGAAAATGAAATCAAGAGTTTGATGTATTCTTTGGTTATTAACGACGCAACTAAATGGTTTGAGGGAAGAGGTATTCCCAAATCTACAAATAGTATTCTTTATATCGCCCGTGATATTACAATGGCTAAAAAATCAGAGGATGAATTTAGAAAGCTTTCGTCAGCTGTTAAACAAAGCCCTTCAGTATTTGTTATTACTGATATTGACGGAAAAATAGAATATGTAAACCCAAAATTTACTGAACTTACAGGGTATGAACCTGAAGAGGTTATTGGTCGAAAATCAAATATTCTTAAATCCGGACATCAAACACTTGAAGAATATAAAGAACTTTGGGAAACTATAATCAGTGGTGATAAGTGGAAAGGCGAATTCCATAACAAGAAAAAGAATGGGAAATTATTTTGGGAAGAGGCTTCCATATCACCTATTATCGATGAAAATGGTAAAATCATAAATTTTATAAAGGTAGCCGAAGATATTACAGAGCAGAAAAAGGCAAAAAAGGCATTACAGGAGAGCGAATATAAGTATCAAAAACTAATTGAAACATCATCCGAAGGATTCTGGCTTATTGACACAAAAGGCGTAACACTAGATGTTAATTTAGCGTTATGTGAAATGTTAGGCTATACCCGGGAAGAAATTATGGGCAAAACTCCGTACGACTTTGCGGAAAATGAAAATATTAGAATATTTAAAGAACAAATAGCAAGGGCAAATAGTGATAAACAAAGAAAATATGAAATAAGTCTAAGAACTAAAAGTGGAAACTATATTCCCACATTATTTAATGCAACATCAATTTCAGATAATGATGGAAAATTTGCCGGCTCATTTGCTTTTATAACAAATATAAGTGAAAATAAACGAGCAGCTCAACTTCAAAAAGTACTTTATAATATTTCAAATGCGGCCATATCTTCGGGTAATTTAAATACACTAATAGCCTTAATTCAGGAAGAACTTGGTAAAATAATTGACACAACAAACTTTTTTGTAGCTCTATATAACAAGGAAACCAATATGTTATCCCTACCATTCTTTTCTGATCAAAAGGATAAAATGGTGTCGATACCCAGTGGAAAATCACTAACGGATTATGTTATCAGAACTCAAAAATCATTACTTGCTAACAGAAAAGACAAAGCAAAGCTTGAGGAGTTGGGTGAAATCAGGAGGATAGGTTCTGATTCTAAAATCTGGCTTGGAGTACCCTTAAAAATAGAAAATGAAGTAATTGGTGTACTGGTAGTACAAAGCTATACCGATGAAAAGGCATTTAATGAGTCGGACATGAAAATGCTTGAATTTATTTCTGAACAAGTTAGTATTTCCATTAATAAAAAGAAAGTTGAAGAAGGTATGATCTCTGCTCTTGAAAAAGCTACCGAATCTGACAGATTAAAGACCGCATTCCTGCAAAATATTAGTCATGAAATACGTACTCCAATGAATGGGATAATGGGGTTCACAGGATTATTAAAAGATACCACATTGAGTGGCACGGAACAACAATCGTATTTGGATGTGATATTAATAAGCGGACATAGAATGCTAAATACTCTTAACGACCTTATGGATATGTCGATGCTCGAAACCGGTCAGGTTAAAATGAATATTAGCACTATAAATATTAATGATGAGCTTAGCATTCTTTATAATTTTTTCAAACTTGAAGTTGAGAAAAAAGGAATGCTGATAAACTTCCAAACTGCCTTACCAAATAATGAAGTAGTTATTAAAACTGATCGTGAAAAACTTTTCGCCATACTATCAAACCTTATTAAAAATGCCATTAAATATAGTCATATAGGGAGTATTAGTTTTGGATATGTACTAAAGGGCTATTTCCTTGAGTTTTTTGTGGAAGATACAGGTATTGGTATTCCAAAAGACAGGCAACAAGCAATTTTTGACAGATTTGTACAAGCTGATATAGAGGACATTAAAGTTTATGAGGGTTCCGGTCTTGGTTTATCAATCTCAAAAGCATATATTGAGTTAATTGGTGGTGAAATCTGGGTTGAATCAACAGAGGGAAAAGGATCAAAATTTTACTTTACATTACCCTATAATCCCGAATCGATAACAATGGAATTTGATGAAACTGAAATATCAGAAATAAAAACTTCATTTCAACAAAAACAATTAAAAATACTAATTGCTGAAGATGAAGAAATAGCGTTTGATTATTTACATATTGTTCTTGAAAATTCCGGGACTGAATTAATAAATGCTAAAAATGGGGCTGAAGCCGTGGATGTTATGCGAAATAATCCGGATATAGATTTAGTACTTATGGATATTAGAATGCCAATTATGGATGGTTATGAGGCAACACATGAAATAAGGAGTTTTAATAAAGATGTAGTGATAATTGCGCAAACGGCATATGCGTTGGCTGGCGACAAAGAGAAAGCTCTTAATGCGGGTTGTAACGATTATATATCGAAGCCAATTAGCAGAAATAAATTATTGGAATTGATTAACAAATATTATAGTTAGTGGAAATAAAAGAGTTTACCATCTGAGCATGTGAACCTGGACGGCACCAATAGGACGCTTTATTTTATTAACAATGTAATGGAGTGTTGGAGTAATAGACTTGGGAACAGTTTTGCCAATGGTTATACAAATGAAATATTTATAAAACCGATTATTTAGTTACTTTTGCCAGCTTGAAAATTACAGTATGCAAATAGGAAAAAACCAACTAATTGTAGGAACAATTGCCATTAGTATTTCTGCAATCTTATGGGGCTTTGATGGTGTGGTTCTAACTCCCAGGCTAAACAATCTTGATGTTGGCTGGGTAGTTTTTATTCTTCATATTATTCCTTTTTTGTTGATGAACGTTTTTTTATTCAAGCAGTATCGTAACCTCAACACGTTCATAAAACAGGATTATATACTATTTCTTCTGGTGGCAATATTCGGGGGAGCCATTGGGACAATTTCAATCGTTAAAGCTTTATTTCTTGTAAATTTTCATCAGCTATCTGTAGTTGTTCTTCTTCAAAAACTACAACCAATTTTTGCAATTATACTTGCCGCAATATTGCTTAAAGAAAAAATTAAAAAGCACTTTGCAATTTGGGCATCGTTGGCAATTATAGCAAGTTATTTCCTAACTTTTGGTTATTCACTTCCAAGTATAAGTATGGATGATAATACTATACAGGCTGCCCTATATGCATTACTTGCAGCATTTTCCTTTGGTAGTTCAACAGTATTCTCAAAAAAATTATTACATAACCATAACTTCATTACAGCTACTTTTTTTAGGTATGGTTTTACAAGCTTAATTCTTCTTGTATATGTGTTAATTTCAGGAAGTTTTGCTCAATTTGAAATTACCACCCCAACAAACTGGATATACTTTGTTATAATTGGACTAACTACCGGATCGGGAGCCATATTTATATATTACTATGGATTACGAAGAGTTAAAGCCATTGTTGCAACCATTAGCGAACTATTATTTCCTGTTTCGGCAATTCTGTTTGATTACCTTTTCAACGGAAGTATGCTCTCACCAGTGCAATTAATAAGTGCTGTTATTATGGTTTTCGCCATTATCAAGCTAAATAGCTAGTATATTTTTAAACAATCATTTTCCTTCCTTGCAATGTGTTTAAATTTTTCTTATCTTTAACAATAATTAATTCAAGTGAAGTGGATAAATTAATAGGCAATAATTATAAGAGTTAAATTTAAAATACGATACTATGTCAGACGATTTAAAATTAGTTTACACCGGATCGCGGGTAGAAAGCCTTTTTTTAGAGGAGATGCTTGTGGAAAATGAAATTGGTGTAATCCGGAGAGATACACTTAGTGCAAGTGTACAGGCAGGTTGGGCAAATGGATCACCTGAAGATGCTGTAAGAATATTTGTTGATCCACATAACTTTGAAAAGGCAAAAAAAATTCTGAACGATTACTTTGCCTCACGTGATGATGGTTAGTTGCCATATTCAGATGATGAAAATCATTACTGATACTTGTATCTGCGGTTGATGGAAATAGTTGTTTCAACAAACTTTATTCTAGATAATGAAGTTGTTAGCTCCTCCGATTTTAACCGCAAACAACTTAGCAATGGTATTGTTATCTATGAAGTTATAAGAGTTAGTAACAGTATACCTCTGTTTCTGGGAGCTCATATTGACAGATTCATTATTTCAATTAATAAACTTGGGGTAAAAACTAATGTTTCGATATCTACTATAGCATCCCGAATTAGTACACTGATTAACATAAATAATCTTTCCATTGGAAATATAAGGTTTCAGCTTTGTTTTAGTAAAAATAGCCAAACAACATTTTCAGCTTGGATTGTTCCACATTCCTATCCAGATAAAGAACTTTATATAACAGGAATAAAGGTGGCAACATTAGCAAGTCAACGAAATAACCCTAATCTGAAAATATTTAATTCTAATTTCAAAAGTAGTATTTCAAAACATAAATTAGAACTTGGAGTATATGAATTATTGCTGGTAAACGAAAATGGATTTGTAACAGAAGGAAGTAAATCCAATATTTTCTTTTTAAAAGATAATTCATTAATTACACCTAAAACTGAACAAGTACTTCCAGGAATTACACGCATGAAAGTAATTCAAATTGCAGGAAGCATGGGTATTAAGCTATTGGAGAAAAAAATTAGCAGTACATCTCTAAAGATTTATGATAGTGCATTTATTAGTGGAACCTCGCCTAAGATTCTCCCCATTAGAAATATTGATGAAATCCAATTTAATACCAAGAATGATACAATTAATAAAGTTATGGACGAATATGAATTAATGGTAGCCAAGGATATGCTATCATTTAATTGGGATCATTACACAAATGGACGACTACCTGACAAGTAGTTATTCAGATTTTTCAGCATTTCATTTTTTTGTAATTTTACACAATTAAGTCAATACAATAAAATGCACCAATTAAAAGCATTATCAACATATTCATATAAAGTACTCATCATTATTATCATCATGTTAATTCCATTTTCGATGATGAGTCAGAAAAAAATACCTGATGATTTTTGCATAAGTAGTGATGAACTGAGCTTATTTGAAAGGGTTAACCAATTGCTGGTTGATTACGGTAAGACCAAATTACAGTTATCTTCTTCACTCTCTTATGTTGCAGAAGTTCATATAAATGATCTGAAAAACAACCATCCCGACACCAGTATTTGCAATCTATCAAGTTGGTCGGATAAAGGCACATGGACTCCATGTTGCTATAATAAATACGTACACGATCCTGACTGCATGTGGGACAAACCAAAAGAGTTAACTCCATACCCATATCGAGGTTACGAATTGGTAACCTATTTTGAAGATGGATTTAATAATGACTCAGTTATAAATCTATGGTCCGATTCGAAGGAAGTATTGGATATGTTTCTCGCACAGGGTGATTTTTCACAAAAAAAATGGGTTTGTGGCGGACTAGCCATTGGACAAAACTATGTTTCGATGTGGTTTGCTCAAAGAAAGGACACGCAAAAACCGGCCATAGTTTGTGAGAATGAACATAGAGGTAATGATAGCTTATCAAAAGTTATTGCCACCAATAGCTCGAATGTTTATTACTTAATATTTGGTAGTTTTCCAAGTATGCATAATGCTCGTGAGGCTCTTAAAAAAGCCAAAGCCGACGATTTTAAAAAATCAGATATTCTTGCCAAAAACAACAAGATCCGTATTTATTTAAACAAATATAGTAGTTTAAAAGAAGCCCTATACGCAAAACAACAATTGCCCTATGCTTACCGTGAAGCATGGATACTTAAGGACTAAATACCAGAATTTCATATGGAAAGTACAATCAGTTATATAATAATTATTGTAATTGTAATTCTGTCGATTATGGTTTATAATTATAAAAAGAAACAAACTCGTCGGTATTTGCTTTCTGTACAGCAGTTTCCTGAGCTAAATCTTGAGATAAAAATTCAGAAACACCTTGGAGTAATAAACGCCATACTTGTAGTTGTTTATCCAAAAACAGATTTAATACTAGCAGATATTAAAATAGAACTAATATCTGCAAAAAGAGAATTCAATTACTATTCGCTTGATCATCTGATACACAATATCAACCTCCCGACTAATATTGTGAAAAATAAAATGATAGAATTTGAAGTTCCCTTTGAATCATTCAAATCACTATTGGCAGATGGGGAGCATCCATTCCGTACATTTCGTTTTTTGGTAACTTCAAATATCAACAAGCCCTATAAATCACACGAAATGGGGTTTAATAAGAAATGGGTAATTTATCGGCCTGATACCGGTAGTTACAATTAAACCCGGATTCATAAAGGCCAACCTGGATTGGCCCATTTGGCATTTTTTTTATTAACTATGTTATGGAGTGATGAACGTGGAGTGCCGTTTTGCCAATAGTTACTCAAATGAAATATAATAACACAAGAAAGTTTTATGAAAAACAAGTTAACCCTATAGTATTTTCAAATATTACTCGGCCAATAGCTCTCTTGCTACGTTAAGTGCAGTTTCTGTAACATTCTCACTACTCAACATTGTAGCCAACTCTTCAACCCTACCCTCTTTACTTAATAAACTTATTGTTGTAATGGTAGAATTATTAGTTGATTGCTTATACACTTTATAGTGGAAATCAGCTTTAGAAGCAATTTGTGGCAAATGTGTTATTGTTATTACCTGATGATTTGTAGCCATCTTTTTAATAATTGACCCAACCTTTCCTGCAATATCGCCTGAAACTCCCGAATCAATTTCATCAAATATCACAGTTGGAAGCATTTGCTGCTGATTAATTAATGATTTTACAGCTAACATTAATCTCGACAATTCCCCACCCGATGCAATCTTGCTAATCTCCCCTTTTTCAACACCAAGGTTAGCATTAAAAAGAAATTGTACTTTATCAACTCCTGAGCTGGTAAAAGAAGGTGATTTTTCAATCTTCACAGCAAACCCGGCATCCTTCATCCCAAGCTGAGTAATTATTTTCAACACAGAATCCGAGAAATTGTTACTAATTGAAGTCCTTATTTTATGAAGTTCATCAGCTCCTTGGGCTACTACCTTTTCTTGAACAGCCAATTCCTTTTTAGTATTCTCAATTTCATTATCAAGGGAGTTGATATTCTGGAGTTTCTCATCATATTCATTTTTCAACTCAATCAACCCTTCAACAGTTGAGACATGATGTTTTTGAAATAACCTGTAAACCGAATTTAGCTTATCGTTGACTAATTCAAGTTCCACCGGATCAAAATCTTCATCTCTATTTAATGAATCAATTTCTACTGCAATATCCTCTAATTCAATCAACAAGCTTCTAAGCCGATCGGTTAACTCACCAGCCCCTGCTAAATATGATTGTATTTTTCCTAATGTTTTAGTTAGATTAGCCAAATTCCCTATTAATGCATATTCATCACCATTAAGAATAGAATCTGCATCTGCTAAGGCAATCTTTATTTCTTCAGCATGTTCAAGAAATCTGGCTCTTTCTTCTAGTTCTTTAACCCTATCCACATCCAATGTAGCATCGCTGAGTTCCTCAAATTGATATTTGAAATAATCCTCATCTTTTTTTGCCTGATTGTTTATATCAACAAGCTCAGAAAGCCTAATAACTAATTTGTGATAGGTACTAAAATCACTTTTATATTGTGATATAACATTGGGTTTATTAATAAAATCATCCAATACTTCAAGTTGAAAAGATGAATCTTGCAATTGAAGAGTTTGATGTTGTGAGTGTATATTTAAGAATTTGTTGCCCAGATAAGTAATTAATTTTAAGCTAACCGGAGAGTCATTTATAAATGCTCTTGATTTCCCGGAAGGAAGTAACTCGCGCCTGATTATTGTTTGATTCTCATAATCAAGATCATTATTGATAAAAAATTCTTTAATTTGAAGTTTTCCATTATCAAATACGCCTTCAATTATACATTTTTTTGATTTATCCCTAAGAACTGATAAATCCGCTCTGCTTCCTAAAATTAATGATAATGCTCCCAGTATAATCGATTTTCCCGCACCGGTTTCACCGGTTATAACCGAAAAGCCACTGGTAAAATCAATTTCCAGTTTTTCGATCAATGCATAATTAACTATTGATAAAGTTTTTAACATACTTATTTCTTCTTATCGGGAAACAACAAATCTAAGAAAAACACCAATAAACAGGTTTTGAAATACATAAATAAGTATTACATATTAATAGCTAAATTACGAAAAGTATCGCCCCTATGCTCAAAATTATGAAACTGGTCGTAACTGGCAGCGGCTGGTGACAATAAACATATCCCCCCCCTGAGTGAACTCTCAGCAATTATACGAAATGCATCTTCTATTGATTCGGCTTTAAAAAGGAGTTTTTTGCTTCTGTCGATAATTAGTTCGTACATTCTGTCGCCTGCTTTTCCAAGAAAAATAAATCTTGAAATTTCTGACTTAACTAAAAAGTCTGCTAGTCTTTTATAATCAAGTCCACGGTCAAAACCTCCCAAAATTATTGTTTCTACATTTTCCAAAGATTTAACAGCAGCAATTGTTGATTCAGGAACTGTTGAAATGCTGTCGTTTACATAGGTTATACCTCCAAACTCGCCAATAAACTCAAGACGATGTGGTAAACTTTTAAAACCACTAAGTACATTAACTGCTTCATCAATGTTAACACCAATTTCTAAAACTGCATGTAATGCGGCTTCAATATTTGCCAAATTATGAGCTCCAATTAAGGGCAGACTAATTTTTTTTGAAGCAAAACCAAAATGATCATCGGCATCAATAACAACTATTACATTATGTTCAATATTAGGTAATAGCCCCAATAATGAACTATGAACAATAAAGGTATCTTCTTCAGTTTGATATTTATATATATTATGTTTTGCCTTTCTATATTTATCCAAACTACCAAAATAATCAAGATGTTCGGGAAATATATTTAACAATACCGAAATATGTGGTGATGAACGTACATATTCAAGTTGGTGAGCCGAAAGTTCATATACAATAACCGAATCATCCTGAATATTTCCTATCATTTCAAATGCCGGAACTCCGATATTTCCCAACAAAACAGCATTCCTATCTGTTGCATCAAGAAAATGCTTAATCAAACTGGAAGTTGTGCTTTTTCCCTTAGTTCCGGTAATACCGATTGTTTGGTGAGAATAACGTTGCAAAAATAAATCCGTTTGGGAGGTCAATTTACTTACTATATCTGCACTAACGCTATCAATTTTTACACCGGGTGATTTTATTATCAAATCAAATTCGCTTAATGAATCTTGATACTCTTTTCCCAAATAGAGATTTACCCTATTATCCGTCAAAATATTCAGGTCATTACCAATTTCAACATTTAAATCAGCAATACTAAGCTGCATTTCAGGAAAATATTTTCTAATAGTTCTGTAAGTCGATCTGCCTTCGCGTCCGAAACCCAGAATTAACACTTTTGGGTTATTAGCAAATAAATCGCCAAGTAGCTTAATCATTTAATTCGTTTTTAAGAATTGACTCGAACCTTTTCGAAAGCAAATGTTCGGTATTATACTCAGAAATCATGCGATGAAATTCTTTAATCTTACTTTTCAAATCTATGTTTTTAAGTAATACAACATCATTAAAATTGTTGATTGAATATTTGGCTAATGCAGCCATAACTTCATCAGGAGTTCCGACACACTCAAAAGGCTTTATATCAGCAATTCCTGCTAACTCTTTAAAAATATCCTCAAGTGTGGGATCATTGAGCATATCTTTTCCAAAAATATTTTGCAGAACTGCAACTTCAACAAAGGGACTCAAGATTATAAATGTAAACAAACATTTAGGACACATCCCACACCAGCTATCGGTACTACTTCCAACATTGCAGCTCCTAAATCCATTAAAATGTTGTGGGAATCCGGAGAACAGTTTTGCAATTTGAAGCTCATTTACAGGTCGTAAAAAACTAAAGTAGTTTATATTTGGATTAAGATATTTCTTTACATACTGATTAAAATCATCTTCGAACTCAAATGATTTTGAATACTGATGATTTATTTTTGAGCCGGGAACCGTACTTTCATTTGCACTACTTTCGTTGGAAAGTGCGATATTTGAAACTCCGGCAATCACACATGATAAAACTCCTGTAAATGCCAACAATGCAGAGAAAGGAGTATGCCCATTTAAGAATCCCTGAGAATTTAATTCGAGCAACTTACCATCAATTTTGCGTTGCACAATTACTGATTGGTTTTCATTAAAACCGGCAGTTTCAATTGTGCGAATGCTAGCCTCACGCGGATTCACAATCATTGGGATTACTTTAATACCTTTATTTTTCAGCAGCTCAAGTGTAACAACCGAATCCTTTCCCCCACCAATTGGAATTACTACTTTATTATCGTCAAGTTTTGTTGTTGAAACACCCATTTCTACTCCTTGGGAGGAAATTGACATAAATACATCCTGATCAGTCTCAATTCCGTTAAGGTAAAAGAATTCACCGAGGCCATTGAAATAAAGCTTCTTCCACCATGAAATTTGATCTTGGTTTAGTTTGTGTGGTTTAATAATAACTCTTGGTGAACATGCAGCCTTCCAATAACTTATTAGCTCAACCATTCCTATGTGAAAAACAAAATTATCCAGTCCAGTTTTATCTAGGTTAACTAAGTAAAAATCCCTTGAAGGAATCGTAATTGTGGGCTTAAACGACACCTTACCGGATAGGCTAAAACAAAACTCTGCAACCAAGTTCCCATTTATAAAAGAAAATGAATAACTTTGGTATTCAAAAAATGAATATTCCTTACGTAGGTTAAGGAAATGCTGATGATTATTTTTAACAGTCAAATTATTGGTATATTTTTTGTTATAATATTTTGTAAAAATAATTGTTTTTAATAGAACAAAAGAAATCGAGATGAGTGGAGTTGATAAATTTGTTAAAGTAACCAGTAATAACCTACGCCCTGCAAAGGGACGATTGTTACTATCGGAACCCCTAATGGGTGATTTTTACTTTGGCAGATCAGTTGTTCTGCTTGCCGAACATAACGATGAGGGGTCATTCGGGCTTGTATTAAACAAACCTGTAATGCAAGAATTTAATAAAGTTGTTAAAGACTTCCCAAAATTTGAGGGGCAGTTATTTATAGGTGGACCCGTTGAAACAAACAGCTTGTTTTTTATACATACTATTGGCGATATTGTTGAAGGTTCTATTGAAATTGGATCAGGAATTTATTGGGGCGGTGATATCGATATTATAAAGGAAATGATATTATTAAACTCAATTACACCTAATGATATTAGGTTTTCCGTGGGTTATTCGGGATGGTCGCCCGATCAACTTAAGAATGAATTAAAAAGAAATTCATGGCTGGTATCAAAAAATCTTGACAAAGATATCCTGAAAATTAAGCCCGAAATTATGTGGAAAAAACTACTTGAACCTCTTGGAGATGACTACAAATACTGGCCAAAATTCCCTCCTGATCCAGGATTAAATTAACTCACAACCCAAAAACCACAACCCAAAACCCACAACTCAAAACCCTAATCCTCCAATATCCTTCCCATAGTACCAACTACAATCTTAATCTTAAAAGTTTTATCATGGAGCTTATGCTCTTCCCACTTACGCTTGTAAACCAAAAGTAAATTTGTTTGTCCATCAGCAATAGTCTGAAATTTAAAAGTGTACAATCCTGCTGAGCCAATTTTATCATTGCTGGCTTTATAAACCGGATCACCAACCTGTTTAATAACAGTTGAGTCGAATGAAACAACCTGCCAGACATATCCAGTAGATGGGTTACCCGATAATTCTATCTCAAAAGGATCATCATTACCAAGGTTTACCGAGGATCCACTATTTTCCATAGTAAAAGGACCAACACATGAAGAAATTACAAATCCGAAAAGTAATAATACGACTGATTTAAAAATAGTTTTCATAGTTGATATTTTTAAAAGATAGTTGAGAAAAAATTCTGAATTACATTCGGCACAAGTATTATAGTAAGAACTATTCCAAAAATTGCACCCCAAAAATGTGCATTATGACCAATATTATCAACACCCTTTTTACCCATATATGCAGAATAAATCAGGTAAGCAATTCCGAAAACCCAAGATGGTAATGGAAAAGGTATTGGAAACAGAAAAATACTTCCGGAAGGATATACCAGTATACTTGAAAATACTACAGCCGAAACTGCACCAGACGCTCCTACGGCATTGTAGTAAATATCATCCTTATGTTTTTTAAAATCATATAAGGTCGAAAATAATATCCCCCCAACATACAATAAAGCAAAATACAAATAACCAATGGTTCCAAAGCTTACCAGAAATGATTGTTCAACAACCCCTCCAAATGAATACAACACGTACATATTGATAATCAAATGCATCCAACCGGAATGCAAAAGAGCATAGCTGAAGAACCTATACTTCTCACCAGAGTGCTTTATTTGATAAGCATTGAATTTCAGATTGTTAAAAAGGTCAATATTATTAAATGCGCTTATTGATATAAAGCCTGTAATTGCAATTATTACAAAAGTAAGTATCATTCGCTGTTGGTAGTTTCAGTTGTTTGTTTAGCATCTTTAGTATGATCGATTTCGGAGCCTAACACACTATGTGGAATGGCATAAACCAACAACATTGCAATAACAGCAAGAGTTGGCCATAGTTTATTTTCCGGTTTCTTTCTTAGAACAAACCAGGCTATTACCCAAAATATAAATACAAATAAAGTTTTGTTATCTGTTAAATCGTGACCGAATGGCCATCCCGTCCAGTAAGCATCGAAAGCATATTTTTGTACGATTGGCCCAAATATAAGCCCTCCAAATAACAAGGTTATTGTCACAATTCCTGTATAATATTTTGTGTCTACTTTTCTAAAAAATATCTCCAAACCAACTCTCAATGCAAATAATAAAGACATAAACATGAAGAATATATGAGGTATAAGTACTGCTCTTGGAACAGCTCCCTTAAATCTTATAACTACCGGTTCCTCATTAAGTACGTATATTTTTCCGTTACTGTTTAGTTTAATTATATATTCAACTTTACCAGCAGCAGGCTGATTGGGGATGATTCCAATTAACATCCCATTTTCGCGAACCATATCTGTTGTCATCCAATCGTCGTAACTCTTAAAACGTTTCTGAGTTATAGTTCCTGATATTTCATTGTTTTCAATTTCAATTTCAACAAGTGCGTCCTTATCCCCACCAAAAGTTCGAATCAGCTTATATTTTATTAGTTCATCACCAATACTTATACTGCCGTTTAGCGGATATGTTGGACCTGTTGATCGTTGATAAATAACTAACCCAACTGTTAGTACAATAGCGATTATCCAGAGAAGAATGTTTTTTCCTTTATTACTCATTATTAGTTTATTATATTAATTATTATTTTTTAGAGCCTCGTAAAAAAGCTGATGAATGTTTGTTCTTATATCCAATTCCATTAATAAGTTATTGGCCATATCAGGGTGAACTCGATTGCACAAAAATACATAAACAAGTCCATTATCAGGATCAGCCCAGGCATATGTGCCTGTAAATCCAGAATGACCAAAACTTGACGGTGATGCATCTTTGCAATTTGTTCTATGTTCTTCATATACAAGTAGCGGCTTATCAAATCCTAAACCTCTTCTATTGCTGTCGGCAATAAAATGACAGCTATTAAAGAAGTCAATAGTTTTCTGTTCAAAAATCTTTTGGTTTCCATACGATCCCCCATTAACGAACATCTGCATTAGCACTGCCACATTGTAAGCGTTTCCAAATAAACCGGCATTTCCCGAAACTCCACCTAACATTGCTGCACCCTGATCATGTACATCGCCATGCAATAGTTGTTTCCTAAATATTGTGTCATCCTCAGTTGGAATTATTTTTTCAAGTTTAAAATAATTCCTGGGATTAAACCTTAAATAATTTAGATGCAGTGGGTTGTATATTTTATCATATAAATAATTATCGAAAGAGCTATTATTGATATTTTCTGTTAACTCCTTAAATAAGTAGAATCCAAGTCCTGAATAATGATAGGTCTTATCTTGAAAAGGTGATTTAATAATACTATCAAAAATAACATGCTTATAACCATTCTTAATATACATGTTATCGGCTACACGAATTGGAAATGATTCTGATATTTGACTGCTATAAACAGTAGTATCCCATCCGTTTTCATCTATTGTACTTTCATAATAAGGTATCCAATTTTGCAAACCCGACTGATGAGTAAGAACTTCTTTAAACTCAAGGCTATCCTTGTTGGTATCCCTTAACATTAGTAAATAATCACTTATTCTGCCATTGATGTCAATTTTGCCTTCTTCACTCATTTTCATGAGAGCGGGAGTGGTGGCAAGTATTTTGGTAAGCGAGGCCAAATCGTAAACATCATTCCACTTAACCTGATTCTTTTTATCGTAAGTGTGATACCCGAATGATTTATTATAAAATACCGCTCCATCTTTAGCGGCAAGTATCTGACATCCTGGATATGCGCCTATCTCAATTCCATTTTGGGCGGTTGAATCAACCTTTCGCAGCATTTCAATGTTTATTCCCATCAATTCGGGATCATCCACAAACAATGTGGTTGCGCCATAACTTAATCCCCATCCTGCCTTATAATCCCCGGCATCAACAGGGAGAATACCAAACCTATCAGAGCCCATCATAATCATATTGGCAGAAGATTTTTGTGCAGATGATTTTTCCTGATACGATATAAGTATTGCTGATACAAACTCCGTATTAAAGAAATTAAGGGCATATGGGCTTGCAAAAATATCAAGTACAACTTTGGTTTCAATGGCAAGTTTTTCAACCAAATCTACATCTCCCTTAGTAATTCCAAATCCTCTACTTGCAAGTATATTGGTATTAAGGATGGATGCAACTACCAAATCGTAATTTATTAGTTGAGCCAGTATTTTTTTTCGGGCTTTTCTACTTGCATTGTGTTCAATATGATACACATCAAACTGTCCAAAATCGTTGATTGCATTTTCAATTTCAAGATGATCTGTAGTTCCGATTACAAGCAATGCTCTTTTTTTATAATCATTAATTGATAAAGGCAAAATACCCATATCATTTTTAACCATAGTAATGGCGGCATCCATTAGCCTGTTAGATGTTACTTCATATATTGGATTGTTGAGATCATTTAAAAGATTATTTGTATCAATAGGAGTTTTATTACCGGCACCAGTTAAATATTTATACTTAAGAACTTTTTTGCAGCTACGGGCAATGCGTTCTTCAGTTATCGTCCCAACTATGAGAGCATCACTAATATTTTTTATAGATAAGGGTATATTATCCGGAATTAATAAGATGTCGTTACCGGCTTCAAGGGCTTTTAAAGCAACCATTCCTTCTTTATAGTACTTAGTAACACCTTTCATATCAAGACCATCGGTAATAATTAATCCTTCAAAACCCATAGTGTCAATTAAATAATCGGATACAATTTTATGTGATAAAGTTGAAGGTAGATTTTTTGAATCGTCGAGTGCAGGAACTGATAGATGAGCAATCATTACTGAGTTAACTCCTTCATCAATCAAATATTGAAATGGATATAAATCATTATACAATAAAGTTTGTAATTGACTGCTTACTTCAGGTAGGTCATTATGCGAATCCTTATACGTATTTCCATGACCCGGGAAATGCTTTGCACTAGCAATTATACCTTTGCTTTGTAAACCTTTCATGTAGGCACTTCCTTTTTCGGCAACAAGGTGGGGATTTTGTCCAAACGAACGCATTCCAATTACAGGATTCTTGGGATTACTATTAACATCAACAACGGGAGCAAAATTTATATGAATACCCATCCGTTTACATTGCTCACCTATTTGCTGACCCATTGCATAAATCAGGTTATTATCACTAATTGCTCCAAGGGTCATTTGTAACGGATACTTAATTGTATTACTTAACCTCATTCCCAAACCCCATTCTGCATCTATGGAAATAAATAAAGGAGTTTTTGCCAATGAATTCCAGTGATTTGTTTGCTTAACCTGAGAAATCGGATCGCCACTAAAAAAAACAACTCCACCAATATTGTAATCAGCAATAAGAGTATCAATGTATTGAATATAAGGTTTGTTGGCATAGTTTGCCCGAACAAAAATAAGTTGTGCAATTCGTTGCTCAATGGTTAATGATTGATAAACAGAGTCAACCCATTTATCTTCATATAATCTTGGATTCTGTGAACTTTGTGAAAACGTTTGTATTGCGATAACAGTTGTTAACATCAACACAAGTATAATCCTACCATAAGAAGTACCTCTATACACTATCATTACTGTAATAATTTTTGCGCAAAACTAATCTTTTTAATAATTTGTTGATAACTGAACTTCCTACCGCACGCAAATAATATTACTTTTGCCATGTTAATAAACTATCTTTATATCTTACTATCTATTTGTATAACAAAGCGTTAACATGTCAAACATCGAAAATCTCAAAAAAATTGCCTCACAGGTAAGGCGTGATATTGTTAGAATGGTTCATGGTGTTCAATCAGGACACCCAGGTGGTTCCCTGGGCTGTGCTGATTTTTTAACAGCCATGTATCATGATGTAATGGATTACGACAGGAACAAATTTAATATGAATGCTGATAGTGAAGATGTTCTCATCGTTTCAAATGGTCATATAAGTCCGGCATTATACAGTGTTCTTGCGCGTGGAGGCCAATTCCCTGTTGATGAACTATCCACATTCAGAATTCTAAATACCCGATTACAAGGTCATCCCGCAACAATGGAAAACCTTCCCGGCATTAGGATTGCAACCGGCTCACTTGGACAAGGATTATCAGTTTCCAATGGAATAGCCCTGGGTAAAAAGTTGAATAACGATAGCAAGAAAGTATTTTGCCTAATGGGCGATGGCGAACTTGAGGAAGGTCAGGTTTGGGAAGCAGCTATGTATATTGGATCGCACAATATCAATAATGTTGTTGGGATTGTGGATTTCAACAAGCAGCAAATTGATGGATCAACAAATGATGTTCTTCCCTTGGGCGATCTTAGGGCAAAATTCGAGTCGTTTGGTTGGGAAGTAAAAGAGATGAATGGTAACGAGATGGAAGAGGTTGTTGTTACAATGACTAAAATTAAAGAAACAACAAATAGTAGCAAACCTATTCTTGTGTTAATGCATACCGAAATGGGTATGGGTGTTGATTTTATGATGGGTTCACATAAGTGGCATGGTATTCCTCCAAACGATGATCAATTGGAAGCTGCACTTGCCCAATTGGAAGAAACTATTGGTGATTATAACAGCAATTAAGATATATCTCAAAGTAATTTCGTGAAAAGACTGACCAAATATATAATAGTTCTGATGCTGGGTTTGAATAGCATGCAGATAATTGGTCAAACAACCTCAACTACCGAAGATACACAACCTACTACAAGAATCTTATTCGTGATGGACGCATCGCGAAGCATGACTGGAAAGTGGCAGGGGGAAAGCAAATATGTAATTGCACGTACAATCCTATCCCAAATCTTAGATAGCATAAAGAGTATTGATAATGTGCAAGTTGCCTTAAGGGTATATGGTCATACTAAAAATTTTCCGCCTCAAAATTGTAACGATACTCATTTGGAAGTTCCTTTTAGTGATGACAATGTTGAGCAGATAAAATTCCGCTTAAAACAATTATCACCACGTGGCACATCGCCCATTGCATCCTCATTACTTAAATCAAAAGATGATTTTACACCATGTAATAATTGCAGAAATATTATTATTCTGATAACCGATGGAATAGAAGAATGTAATGGCGACATTTGTGAGGTAAGTGCCGCCTTGCAGAAAGAAGGCATTATATTAAAACCATTTATTATTGGAATTGGACATGACACCCATGAAGCCTATGACTGTGCCGGCCAGTACTATAATGCTGCTAATAAAGAACAATTTACCAAAGCTCTTAATGTAATTATTACGCGAGTACTTAGCAAAACCAGCTTACAGGTAAATTTACTCGACCAATATAATCGTCCTACCGAATCGAATGTTAACATGACCTTCATTAATAAGAAATCGGGCGATATTGCCTATAATTTCGTGCACACACTTAATAGCAAAGGTTTTCCTGACACCTTAAATATTGACCATCTGGTTAATTACAAAATTGTTGTAAACACAATTCCTCCTCGTGTTATTGATTCGGTAATGCTTATTGAAGGAAAACACTCAACAGTATCTACCTCCTGTCCGCAGGGAAGCTTGCTTGTTAAACTTCAGGGACCAACAAAGGCCGACTTTAACCCTTCTGTAATTATCAAATCAAATAATTACACAAATGCATTAAATGTTCAGTATTTAAATGAAAGCGTTGATTATATTTCAGGGAAATACAAACTGGATATATTAACACTTCCGCCAATTCATCTTGATAATGTTAAGATTGAACCTGACAATCAAACAAAAATTGAGATCGAAAACCCCGGCATTGCTGTTCTTCAAAAAAGCATTAAAGGATATGGTAGCATTTATTATCTGGATGGCAAAAACCAGATTTGGGTAATAAATGTAGGCAGCAATTCAAATCAAACAGAGTCGTTATATTTACAACCAGGTAAGTACCGCCTTGTATTCAGATCAAAATATGTATTACAATCGGCAACAACGATTGAGCAAGAATTCGAAATAAAATCAGAAAAAACAACTCGCATTAAACTATAATAATAATGGGTAAGTATAATATTATAGACCATCAAGATACAAGGTCAGGATTTGGAGAAGCACTATTGGAATTAGGAAAAACAAACCCAAAAGTGGTAGCTCTTGTGGCCGATTTAACCGGCTCACTTAAGATGGATGCATTTGCAGCTTCATTTCCTGACAGGTTTTTTCAGATGGGAATAGCTGAAGCTAATATGATGGGAACTGCTGCCGGACTCACAATTGGTGGGTACATACCTTTCACCGGGACTTTTGCAAACTTTTCCACAGGTCGCGTTTACGATCAGATAAGGCAGTCAATTGCCTATTCAGGAAAAAATGTGAAGATCTGCGCATCCCACGCAGGTATTACTTTGGGTGAAGATGGTGCCACTCATCAAATTCTAGAAGATATAGGATTGATGAAAATGTTACCCGGCATGACTGTAATTAACACATGTGATTTCAATCAAACTAAGCAAGCTACCTTAGCAATTGCGGATTATGAAGGGCCAGTTTATCTAAGATTCGGAAGACCAAAGGTTCCCAATTTCATTCCTATGGATAGTGAGTTTGAAATAGGTAAAGGTATTACTCTTAAAAAAGGTACTGATGTAAGTATAATCGCCACTGGCCATTTAGTTTGGAAAGCACTTGAAGCTGCCGATGCATTAAGCAAATTGGGTATTGATGCTGAGGTAATTAACATACACACTATAAAACCTCTTGACATAGAACTAATCATTGAATCAGCAAGAAAAACAGGATGCGTAGTAACTGCCGAAGAACATCAAATAAATGGTGGGTTGGGAGATAGTGTTGCCCAATTACTATCTCAACAATTACCAACTCCAATCGAGTTTATTGCTGTTATGGATATTTTTGGTCAAAGTGGTAAGCCCGAACGACTAATGAAACATTATGGACTTGATACATCCAATATAATTGAGGCAGCTAAAAAGGCAATCTCAAGAAAATAGACAGACAGTAGAAGAATACATTTATACTGAGGTTTCTGTTTACAATATTTCATCTCTGTATTTCATTATTTGGGTATATTCGCAATTGTATTAATTAAAAAGTACATAGCAATTGAATCCAAAATCATTCATAAAAACTATTCTAATTATTGGTGCTATGATACTAAATTCATACACCTTCTCACAGAGAGAACAGAATAAATGTGATACAGTTAATATTATTGCTCCAGCATATTTAGTATTAAACGACTCATCCATACACATAAATAGGGATACAACTCAGATAATTTGCAGTAAATATATTGTACTAACCAAGAAAAATGGATACACGCTTTATTCAAAACTAGTTAAAGAATCGAATAAACATGAATTGGTAGACAAACTTTTTCAATTGCTAATAGCCTCCAGCACTCAAGACACAATGCTAATTAAGAAGGCATTAATGGATGCAGAGGATGCCTATACTCCCTATTCCGGCAAAATTATCAAGGATATCGAAATTCAGGTTCTTAAACCATTCGGGCCAACAATAAGTGATACAAACCTACCTGTAATTTCAACCTGGGGTGAGGCATTGAACAAATCGCACATAAGTACGAATAAAAAAGTTATTGAACGTAAATTAATGTTTCAGGTAAACGATACAATAGATCCATTTGAGCTGGTAGAAAACACAAATGAGTTAGCAGGTCTCCCCTATCTTCAAGATGCCACAATTATTGTTTCTGATATTAAAGGAGATTCAGTAAGCATTCTGGTACTGGTTAAGGATAAGTTTCCATGGTTACCCGGAATAAATATTTATGATATCAATCATATGTCGGCCTACTTAACTAACGTCAATATCCTCGGATTGGGGCACTCATTAAAAGCAGGGCTTACAATGGATGCAAAAAGTTCTCCCCTACTATATTTATCCGATGTAAACTATTACATTGATAATTTATATAAACAGATTAAAAGTACTGTAAACTATCAAATATCGGATAATGATATAACATATCAGCTAATGCTGAATCGAGATATTGTTCCACTTAGTGTGCGTGCTGGAGGTGGTTTGGAGGTTACACAACGAGAAGAAAATATTGGTATTGATCCAACCAGCATTAACAAAACCGTATGGTATTTTAAGTATAGATATTATGAGTTATGGACATCATATTTATTTTATGATAAATCAAAAAAAAATAAGGCCAACCGGAAAGATGTGTACCTTATTCCGGGGGTTGCTGCTTATAAAAAAGATTATCAGTACAGGCCATATGTAGCAATTGATAGCAATAACCGCTTCGAAAACTACACAAGATTATTAAGCAATTTTGCAATTGCAAAACAAAATTATTACCGAACCAATTACCTTAAAAGTTTTGGAAAGGCTGAGTATATACCATATGGGTTTCAAGCAACAATTACCGGGGGATATACCTGGTCGGAATTTATGAAAAGTCCATATTTTGGTTTTGGATTGGCTGTAACAGAATATTTCAACAATGTTGGATACTTTTTTGGAAATATCGAAATAGGATCACATTATTCTACCAAACTTGAGCAAGGAGCACTAAAACTGAACCTTTCGTTTCTTTCAAGTATTTTTAATAAGGATAGATATAAATATCGATTTCTTGCAAACCTAAATTTTACTAATGGAATAAACCGTTACACAAATGATCTATTGTATTTAGGCGAAGACTACGGTTTTATAGGTATGA
Source organism: uncultured Bacteroidota bacterium (assembly GCA_937912115.1). Taxonomy (GTDB): domain Bacteria; phylum Bacteroidota; class Bacteroidia; order Bacteroidales; family F082. The sequence continues at coordinate 36,359 of CALDOI010000142.1, forward strand.
GAGATAATGCCTGGTATGGGCAAAAACGAATGTTTTTAGAACTATTCACAATACAATACACGCCATGGTATCTGTTTGGTTTTAGATTTGCCATGTTTGGATTTTGTAGTGCAGGACTATTGGGAGAGTCAGATCATCCAATTTTCAAAAATCAAATTTTAAGTTCAGTTGGAATAGGAGTGTATTCGCAAAACGATTTTTTAGCTTTTAATTCGTTTCAATTCAGGGTTGCCTACTTCCCGGTTACCCCGAGTGGAATATCTCATTTCGGTGTATCCTTTTCAACTATCGGGTTAATCGATCAACTTAGCTTCCTAAATACAAAACCTCATGTGGTAGAATACAACTAATGAATCCAATCTACGAAGGTGGACTTCAAATGAATATAAAAAAATTCTATTTATCCTTTATAAAATGGTGGACGCTGAACAATAGCTTTTGCCAGTTTATTTCTTACTTTGATAAAAATTTCTGAACCATCTTTCCAGTAAGGTTTTGTGATATAAGCCATTCCAATACCTTTTTTAAGCATAGGCGACATGGTACCGGATGTTACTTCTCCAATTACATTTTCATCTGCATCTGTTACTTCATAATGTTGACGAGGAATAGCCCGTTCCTCCATTACAAACCCTTTTAAACGCATTGGTACTCCATTTTCTTTTTGAGATTCAAAAAGGTCTCTATCAATAAAATCATTGCCATTGGTAAATTTGGTAATCCAACCTAAACCTGCTGCCAGTGGCGATGTAGTATCATCAATATCGTTTCCATAAAGGCAAAATCCTGATTCTAATCGAAGTGTATCACGGGCACCCAGTCCTATCGGTTTAATGCCAAATTCTTCACCGGCTTCAAATACAGCTTTATAAATTTTTTCTGCATCAGAATTTTTCATATAAATCTCACAGCCACCTGATCCGGTATAACCAGTTGTTGAAAAAATCACATCTTTAACTCCGGCAAACTCAATTACCTTAAAAGTATAATACTCCATATCTTCAACAGAAGTACTTGTTAACTTTTGCATCGCCTTTAATGCAAGAGGTCCTTGAACTGCAAGCTGGCTAATTTCTTCAGAAGCATTTGTTAGTTTTGCTCCCACATCATTATGTTTAACCACATTATTCCAGTCTTTTTCAATATTTGAGGCATTAACAACAAGTAGATATTTCTCCTTATTAAATCTGTAAACCAGAAGATCATCCACAATACCACCATCGCCGTTTGGGAAACAACTATATTGCACCTTACCATCAGTTAAAGCTGCAACATCATTAGTTGTTACTTTTTGAACTAACGAGAAAGCATTTGAGCCTTCAACCCAAAACTCACCCATGTGACTTACATCAAAAACACCTAATTTAGTTCTAACTGTTTCGTGTTCAATATTAATACCTTCGAACTGAACAGGCATATCAAATCCAACAAATTCGACCATTTTGGCGCCCATCTGGCGATGCATATTATTTAAAGCTGTCTTCTTCATATCTTAATAAAAAATTATGCTGCAAAATTAAATAAAAACAGTAATTTTTGATAAAATCAATCCATTAGTTCGCAAAAGTTATCAACCTTAAGACTATAGCTTTAACAGATGCTTTAGGTATTATTACACGTCACTAACAAGTTTCTTTATAATTCCTACTTGTATAATTGAATTAACCTATATATTTTTACTGTCTTTTATAAAATCGCAAGTAAAAAAAAATAATTGATATGAAAACAAAAATAGTACTACTAACAGTAATTGGATTTATGTTTCTAACACAACAATGTCAACCTCCGAAAGAAAAAATTAAGTATCCTGTGGCTAAGAAAACAGATAGTGTTGATGTATATTTTGGAAAAAAAGTTAACGATCCATATAGATGGCTTGAAGATGATAATTCTGAGGAAACAGCGCTATGGGTGACTGAGGAAAACACAGTAACAAATGCCTATCTCGACAAAATTCCATTTCGGCCTGCCTTAGAGAAACGATTAACTGAAATTTGGAATTATCCAAAATATGGAGTGCCTTTTAATAAAGGTGACTATTATTTCTTTTTTAAGAATAATGGCGTTCAGAACCAGAGTGTAATGTATATTCAAAATGGATTGGACGGTGATCCTGAAGTTCTACTTGACCCAAACACTTTATCGGAAGACGGTACTGTTGCATTATCATCATTAGGCATATCAAAAGATGGAAGCTATCTTGCCTATGGTATTTCGCGAGGCGGATCCGATTGGAACGAAATTTATGTAATGAATATTGCTACTCGTGAAATACTTGAAGATCATATTAATTGGGTAAAATTTTCCGGTATAAGTTGGAAAGGAGATGGCTTTTTCTATTCTTCATATGATGAGCCTAAAGAAGGCGATGAGCTTTCAGGACAAAACCAATTTCACAAGGTTTACTTCCACCAACTTGGTAAATCCCAAAAAGATGATTTGCTGATATTTGAAGATAATGATAACCCATTACGTAATTTTTACGCATACCTTACTGAAGATGAAAAATTCCTCATCATTGGTGAAACCGAGAGTACTAGCGGAAATGCACTTTATGCAGCTAAACTTAATAAATTAACCGATATTAAATTCACAAAAATTGCGGAAGGATTTGATTATGATTACAATGTTGTAGATAACATAGGTGATGAACTATTGTTGATCACAAACCACAAAGCTCCAAATAAGAAATTAATCCTGACACAATACAACAACTCCGACCCAACAAAATGGAATATTTTAATTCCTGAAAGTGAAAATGTATTGGAAGGAGCATCATTAGTGGGCGAATTGCTTTTTACTCAGTATCTAAAAGATGCCAGTTCAAAGGCCTATTTCTATAACATTGACGGGAGTTTTGTTAGAGAACTTGAATTACCTGCAATTGGTACTTTATCAGGATTTAATGGTGAAAAAAATAAGAACACCGCTTTTTATGGTTTCACATCTTTTACTTTTCCTTCAAGTGTGTACAAATTCGACGTTGCAAATGGGAAATCGGCATTAATGCATAGTTCGGAAGTTGATTTTGATCCTGAAAAATATATTACAAATCAAATATTTTATGAAAGTAAAGATGGCACAAAAGTTCCTATGTTTATTATCCATAAAAAAGGATTAAAAATGGATGGCAATAACCCAACTATGCTTTATGCATATGGTGGGTTTAACATCAGTCTTACACCCAGCTTTAGCATCAGCCGATCAGCTTTTATTGAGCAAGGCGGAATTTATGTTATGGCTAACTTACGTGGTGGTGGTGAATATGGTGAAGAGTGGCATGAAGCTGGAACTAAACTCCAAAAACAAAATGTATTTGACGATTTTATATATGCTGCCAAATACCTAATCAAAAATAAGTATACATCATCCGAAAAATTAGCGATCATTGGAGGATCCAATGGAGGACTTCTGGTTGGAGCATGTATGACTCAACAGCCCGAATTATTTAAAGTAGCCATACCAATAGTTGGGGTAATGGATATGTTAAGATACCATAATTTTACAATTGGATGGGCCTGGGCCTCTGATTATGGCCGCAGTGACGATGATGAAGAAATGTTTAAATATCTACTTGGATATTCACCATTGCACAATATTAAGAAGGGTGTTAATTATCCGGCAACACTTGCAATAACAGCTGATCATGATGATAGAGTTGTACCTGCACATACCTTTAAATTTATGGCAACCTTACAAGAAAATAATGGGGGGAAGAACCCTGTGTTAGTTCGTATTGAAACCAAAGCAGGCCATGGTGCCGGCAAACCAACGACCAAACAAATTAGTGAAGCTGCAGATATGTATAGCTTCATCATGTACAATCTGGGAATGAAACCAAAATTTAATGATCAGTAAACAAAACTTAACATTAAAATAATATTAGATTATAATTCAATAGGTGTATGTTTTGTACTCTTGCAAAAAATTAAACTAATTTAAAAATGGAAACTATTTATTTAGTAATTGTTGTACTACTCTTTTTGTTGGCAGCATCCGATCTGGTTGTTGGTGTAAGTAACGATGCCGTTAACTTTTTGAATTCTGCTGTGGGATCAAAAGTGGCATCTTTCAGAGTTATAATGTTTGTTGCTGCCATTGGTATACTCATTGGAGCAGTATTTTCAAGTGGAATGATGGAAGTGGCCCGAAAGGGAATATTTAATCCGGGTGAATTTTACTTTAGTGAAATAATGATAATTTTCATGGCAGTTATGGTTACTGATGTAATCCTATTAGACGCATATAACACATGGGGATTACCAACATCAACAACAGTTTCAATTGTATTCGAATTACTTGGGGCGGCAGTAGGAATGGCTTCTATAAAACTTCTAATGAGTGATGGAGACATGACCATGAGTCAATTTATTAACTCATCCAAAGCATTGGCAATTATATCAGGCATACTACTATCGGTTGCCGTAGCATTTTCGGTGGGTGCATTGATTCAATATATAACACGAATCGCATTCTCGTTTAATTTTGAAAAACGTATTAAGTACATTGGAGCTATTTGGGGAGGTATCGCCTTTTCTGCTCTAACCTATTTCATTCTGATAAAAGGTGCCAAAGGTGCATCATTTATGTCGGAAGATATTAAAAGTTGGATCTCTGAAAACAGTTTATTGATAATTTTTTACAGCCTTATTGGCTGGACTGTAATTTTACAGATACTCTATTTGCTATTCCGAATTAACATTCTTAAAATTATTGTATTAGTAGGGACCTTTTCGCTGGCTATGGCATTTGCCGGCAACGACCTGGTAAACTTCATCGGTGTTCCTATTGCAGGGTTTAATTCATGGGAGATATTTACCGCTGCTGATGGAGCAAGTCCCGATGGATTTTTAATGACTGCGCTTGGAGGTAAAGTTCCCACACCTGAAATATTCTTATTGATTGCAGGCGCAATAATGGTACTTACTCTATATCTAAGTAAAAAAGCCAGATCGGTACTTAAAACTTCCATTGATTTAAGCAGGCAAGGTGAAGGCGAAGAAAGATTCCGCGCAACCTGGATTTCAAAGTTACTGGTTCGCTCATCTTTACAGGCATCAAATAATATTAAAAAAGTATTACCAAATTCATTTACAGATGTAATTGAAAGACAATTCGAACCCGCTCCAGTAAATAAAACATTAAAAGATCCACCTGCATTTGACCTGATTAGGGCTTCGGTTAACCTTACCGTAGCAAGTGTGCTTATTGCATTTGGAACATCTCTTAAACTGCCTCTTTCAACAACATATGTTACTTTTATGGTTGCGATGGGAACATCGCTAGCCGATAATGCCTGGGGGCGTGAAAGTGCAGTATATCGTATTTCAGGTGTACTTGCCGTTATTGGCGGGTGGTTTTTAACAGCTCTAAGTGCTTTTACAGCTGCATTTATTATGGTTTACATTTTTAATTATGGTGGCCTATATAGTATGTTTGGCATGCTTGGAGTGGTTGTTTATATAATTTACCGATCACATAAGCATCACAAAAAATCTACAAATGTAAAAGATGATGATACCCAAGGAATCCATAGTCTTTCAGAAGAAAATATTGCCGATAAATCGATTACAACTATTACCAAGAATCTAAAGAAAGTTGCAATTGCTTATTCTGATATAGTTAAGGGACTTGAAACTGAAGACAAAAAGGATATCAAACGTATCAAAAGTGAACTTGACTCTGTTACTGCCAAAACAAAGTATCTTAAAGATCATATTAATATTATCGTCAATAAGCTACGAAAAGACTCAGATGATACCGCATATTACTTTGTTCAGGTACTCGATTTCATGCGTGAAATACTCCATGCGATATCTTATATTGCTGGCCCTGTGTATATACATATTGATAATAACCATAAGCCTTTGGTTGCTGAGCAAATAAATGAACTTAAAAAGCTTGATATAATGCTTAATAAATTACTAAGTAATATTGTTTCAAGTATTGAATCAGGAGATTACAGCTCGCAAAATGAAATACAGGCATTACTTAATAAGTTTGTTAATCTTATCGAACTATCGAATAAGAAACAAATTAAACGAATTAAAAACGGGTTAGTAGGAACTAAAAATAGTTTACTTTTTATGACTATAATTAACGAAAGTAAACACCTTGCATTGTATGCTGTAAATCTATATAAATCGCAACGTGATTTCGTAGATTACAAAATCAAAGAATGATTTTTAATAAATAACCATTATTAGTGGAGGGCAGTCGGGCGTTGATCGGGCTGCCCTTGACTTTGCCATGAAAAATAATATTAACTGCGGTGGTTGGTATCCTTTGGGGAAAATTGCTGAGGATGGTATTATTCCTGATAATTATTTTTTGGTGGCATAAATAAACCTGTATTTGTGATGTATATCCTTAACCAGTTTTATCTCCGAGTAATTATGTTTGTTAAACAGATTCACCAATTCACTTCCAAACGATTCATTTATCTCCGTATAGATTCTTCCCCCATTTTTAAGTTTTACTTCAGCAAATTTCAATATTGCCTCATAAAAAATTAGCGGGTCTTCTGAAGGAACGAATAGTGCATTATGAGGCTCATAATCAATTACATTTCGTTGCATTTTTGATTTATCTTCCTGAGTAACATACGGTGGATTACTTACTATTATATCAAATATATTTTTGCTATATAAAGCATTTCCAGATAATATATCATGAACTATAAATGAAATTTCAGCATTATTCAAAACTGCATTTTCATTTGCTAATTTTATCGCAGATACTGAAATATCAGTAGCAAAAACGGACGGCTTTTTTAGCTGGGAATATAAACTTACCGCAATACACCCACTACCCGTACCAATATCAATAACACTTAGCCCCGTCTTATTCTCTTTTTTCACAATTAGTTGAACCAGCTCTTCAGTCTCTGGTCTGGGTATTAGCACATCTTTTGAAACTCTGATATTCAATCCTTGAAATTCAACTTCTCCTGTGATATATTGAACAGGCCTATGTTTTTTAAGCTCTTTTACAGCCATGTGTAATTTTAAGATTTCCGACTCCATTAGCCTATATTCAGGACTCATTATTAACTTAACACGAGATATCCCGAAATAATGTTCAATTAAAATTGTTAATAATTGTTCAGCTTCATTAGTATCATAATAAGATATTAGGTCTTGAATATAATACTGTTTGAGATCTTTTAATAGATTGTTCCTTATATTCATATGTGCAAGGTACTACAATTCTTTATTATGTTTGTATTATCTTAATTAAGTTTATGGAAAATATTTTGAGGATAGTACCCGATATGGTAAAAAACAACGTTATAATTATTACAGGCAATAAGGGAGAGGGTAAAACTACTAAGCTTCAGAGGATTGTTAAACTTATCAAAAAAGAGAAAATAAGCATGACAGGCTTTTTAGCTTACGCAGATTTGAAAGATGGTGATAGAAATGGATATACATTAGTTGATATTGTTTCGTCTAAATCTATAATTCTATGCTCGAATGAGCCCTGTAGTACCTATGAAAAGATTGGGAGATTTTATTTTAATCCATTGGCTATTAAATTCGGACAAAAACTACTTAACACAAATCCGGTTGAAAAAACCTTGATTGTAATTGATGAAGTTGGACCTTTCGAATTACAAAATAAAATATGGTACGATTCACTCGTTTATCAACTTGGAATACCTAAAAACGTTATTTTGCTTATAGTAAGAACAAAATTAGTTGATGAAATTATTAGAAAATTTGAGATTACCAATGCTAAGATATACAAACTAAGCGGAGATGACATGGACATAGTAAATGAGATAAAAACGCATTTCCAGATTCAATAGATATTAGCGAAGTCAGAAAACATCACTTTTAAGTAACAAAATCAGCAATATTCATGTATACACCTCTACTTACAATTGATGAATACATGTCAGGTAATGAATTATTTGAAGAATTAATAATATCAGAATTCACAAAACCAACAAAATGAATATACCAAAAAGCGCTCCAGTGCGCATTTCCATTAGATCTAAGTTGTTGATTTATATATTATTAACAGCCACAGTTATATTTATTACAACACTAGGTTATATAGTATCGAATACTAATAAAAATGCAATTGAAGATGCCCATAAATATGTAGTTGCAACTTCACAGCAATATGCTAATGCTGTAAAAGCAACCTTAGATAATGACATTGCCATATGCCGATCGTTGGCTAATGCTTTTAGCGGTTATAAGGATATTAGCTCAAAACAGAGGTACAATATCTATAATCAAATAATGAAGAACACACTTATTAATAATCCTCAGTTTAAATCAATTTGGACAAGTTGGGAGTTGAATGCTATAGATCCAAATTTTACCGAGATTAATGGTAGAGATCGATATATGTATTATCGCAAAGGCAATGAAATAAGATTTACAGATGAAACTATTGAGGTTGGTGAAACCAACCTTGGCGGGACATACTATGATATTAAAGGAAATCCTCGTGAGGTTCTTACCGATCCATATTATGATACATATATTGACCAACAAGGCGTTCAATTATTAATGTCGAGCATCGCGATTCCATTACTTGATAATGGCATTTTCGCCGGTCTTACTGGGGCAGATATTGAGATGGGAAGGTTTTATGACGTAATTAGTAATATAGTTCCTTTTACAGGAAGCTATGCCATTATGATTTCCGGTAGCGGACAAATTATTGCACATCCCGATAATAATCTTATAAACACATCAATACTTGATACTGAATTAGGTAAACACTCCAGTGTTAATTTAGGCAACAAACTAAAAACCGGTGATTCTTTTTCTTATAGTGAAGATGCTGAGGGGCTGTTTATATCATTTGCTCCGTTTAACCCTGGCACCTCAAACGAAACATGGTTTATAATAATTGTAGTTCCATCGGATATAATTCTGTTAAAAGCTGAGAATACATTTAAAATTTCAGTTATTGTGGGATTTTTTGGCATATTGATTTTGGCACTTCTTATTTGGTTTATTGCAAGATCTATAACCTCTCCTCTTATTAAGACCACTAAAATTTTAAACCAACTGTCAACCGGCGATATTAAAGACTTGGAAGTATTTAAAGTAAATACCCATGATGAATTGGCCGAAATGGCTAAAGCTCTGCAAACGCTTTCAAACTCTCTTAAGACAAATGCCGATTTTGCAATAAATATTGGTGAAGGTAATCTTAGCCAAAGTTACAACCCATTAAGTAAGGATGATATATTGGGTAATGCTCTTATTCACATGAGGAAAAACTTGTTGGATTTAAGGGGTGTAAACGAAAAAAATCGTTGGATGCAAACATCTCTTGTAAGAATTAGTGAGTTACTCCAGGGAGAAAAATCTATATCTGATCTTGGGAATCAAATTCTTGCTGCTTTGGCAGAGATTCTGGATATCCAAATTGCTTCGATATTTTTTAACGATAATGGCGAATTGATACTATCAAGCTCATATTCATACAACGTCAGAAAATCAAATCTTAATAGATTTAAGTTTGGCGAAGGGCTAATTGGCCAGGCAGCAATTGAACAGAAATTATTAGTATTTACTGATGTTCCCGAAGATTACATAAGTATTAAATCAGGACTTGGAGAGATTAAACCATCCGTAATTGTTGTGGCTCCTCTTGTTTATCAAAAAGAAATTGTGGCAGTTATTGAACTTGGTAGCACTAAAGAAATGACCTTAAGTAAGCTCGATTTCATAACTCAGATATCTGAAAATCTGGCCTTGGGATTTAACTCCATTAATACGCGTAACGAAATGAAAGTTCTTTTAGCTAAAACACAAACTCAGGCAGAAGAACTAAGAGTACAACAGGAAGAGCTAGTTGGCTCAAATAAAGAATTAGAAGCTCAAACAAATGCTTTAAAAGTAAGCGAAGAAGAACTTCAGCAACAGCAGGAAGAATTAAGGGTAACAAATGAGGAACTTGAAGAAAAAACAAAATTCCTTGAGCAGCAAAGAGTAGATATTACCAATAAAAATTTAGAGCTGGAAAATGTTGGTAAAAACCTAGAACATAAAGCCAAAGAACTTGAAATTGCAAGTAAATATAAGTCCGAATTTTTGGCTAATATGTCACACGAGTTACGTACACCTCTAAATAGTTTATTAATACTATCCGGTAGCTTGTCGGAAAATAGAGAAGAAAACCTTACCGAAGAACAGGTTGAGTCTGCAGAGATAATTTACAAAAGCGGTAACGACCTACTTACCATGATAAACGACATTCTTGATTTATCAAAAATTGAGTCGGGCAAAATGGATGTTAATATTACAAACGTCCAACTCGAAAATATAGCAGATAATATCCGAGATTATTTCAAGCATGGTACTTCACAAAAAAATCTCGACTTCATTGTGGAAATTGATAGTGACATTCCGGATATAATATCAACTGATCAACAAAAAGTTGAACAAATACTGAAAAACTTTATGTCGAACGCCCTTAAGTTCACCGACAAAGGAAACATCACACTAAAGTTTCATTCATCAACAGAGAATAATAATTCTGAAGAAGATAAAGTTTGTATATCTGTAATCGATACGGGAATTGTGATACCTGAAGATAAACAATTGGCAATATTTGAAGCATTCCAACAAGCCGATGGTAGCATTTCAAGAAGATTTGGAGGAACAGGTCTTGGACTCTCAATATCACGAGAATTGTCAAAACTACTTGGTGGAAGAATAACACTGGAAAGTAAAGTTGGTGAAGGATCAACATTCTCATTCTGTATTCCTGTAAAGGCAAATCTAAAAAAATCAGAAGAAAAGAAAACAACATCAACCGTAACAAAAGGAGGTGAAAAACCAAAAACTAATAATGCTGAAAAAGTTGATGAAACTAATAACACGATGTTTGTAACTAACCATCCTGCTTTTATAGATGATGATTATGGTAAAACGAGCAACGACGATAAAGTAATTTTGGTAATTGAAGACGATCCAAATTTTGCAAAAATTCTTTATAAACATTGTCATAACAGAGGATTTAGCTGCATTGCTTCTTCAACAGGTGAACATGGCATTGAATTGGCAAATAGTATACTCCCAAGCGCAATTATACTCGACATTAAACTACCAGGCATTGATGGTTGGAGGGTTCTTGATTTAATAAAGGAAAACCCAAATACTCGTCATATACCAGTTCATATTATGTCAGGAGATGAGGAGAATATTACTGCTTCATCCAAAGGTGCCATCGGCTACCTAACCAAGCCAATATTAAAAGGATCGATTGACGAGGCATTTAGTAAAATAGAATCATTCATCAATAAAAAAACCGGCAACCTGCTATTAATAGAGGATGATGAAAATTTGAGAAAATCCATCAAAATATTAATAGGAGACAACAATGTTAATATAACTGATGCTGCAACTGGAAATGAGGCTATTGAATTACTAAAACACAATAATTACGACTGTATGATACTCGATTTAGGTTTGTCGGATATGAGTGGATTCGAACTTATCGACAAGCTGAATAATACAAATACAAGTCGGCCTCCCATTATTGTTTATACTGGTAGAGACTTAACGAAGAAAGAAAATGCCACCCTTGAAAAATATGCCGAATCAATTATCATAAAGGGTGTAAAATCGGAGGAAAGACTATTGGATGAAACAGCCCTATTTATGCATCGAGTAATTGCCGACATGCCAAAGAAACAACAAACCTTAATAAAAAGCATGCATAATAAAGAGGATGTTTTCAAAGACAAGACAGTACTAATTGTTGATGATGATATGCGAAATGTATTTGCGTTAACAAAAGTTCTTTCTGAACAAAATATGAAAATATCACGTGCCGAAAATGGAAAAGTAGCACTAGATCTTATAAATGCAAGCCCTAAATTTGATGTGATTCTAATGGATATTATGATGCCTGTAATGGATGGCTATGAAACCATGGAAGCCATTAGGAAAATTCCCTCGCAAAAACATGTTCCAATAATTGCCCTTACTGCAAAGGCTATGAAAGAAGACAGACAGAAATGTATCGACTCGGGTGCCAATGATTATATGGCAAAGCCAATTGTTATTGAAAAACTTTTATCTTTGTTAAGAGTATGGTTATATAAATAAGATAAATGCCACCTAAACCAAAGATATTAATAGTAGATGATAGAAGAGAGAATCTGGTTGCTCTGGAGGTAGTCCTTAAAGGGCTTGATGTTGAATTTATAAGAGCATTATCAGGTAACGAGGCATTAGGCCTGGTTCTAAAACATGAATTTGCAATTGGTATTATTGATGTTCAAATGCCTGATATGGATGGCTTTGAAACAGTTGAGCTTATTCACAACGATCCATCTATCAAATATTTTCCAGTAATTTTTGTTTCTGCTATATACAAAGAAGAGCAGTACGTATTAAAAGGAATAGAAACCGGTGCTGTTGATTTTATTTCAAAACCAATTGTGCCAGCTATATTACAGGGAAAAGTAAAAGTTTTTCTGGATTTATATAAGCAAAAGAAGTTGTTAGAAGTCACTAATAATGAGTTAATTATTGCCAAGGAAAAGGCAGAGAAAAAGGATTTACTTAAATCATTGTTTTTAGCTACTATGTCGCATGAAATTCGCACTCCAATGAATGGTATTATTGGTGTATCAGAACTTCTTAAACAAACCCCCTTGAACTCGGAACAGGAAGACCTGGTTAATATTATGTCTGTATCCGGAAATAACTTATTAATTATAATTAACGACATACTTGATATTTCGAAGATTGAAGCCGGACAAATTACACTTGAAAACATTACATTTGACCTCTATAATATTGCAACCGAAACTGTTTCACTACTTGATGTTAAAGCCAGAGATAATGGAATCAAACTTATTTTAAAGATTGAAAAAACTGTTCCTAAGATTGTTATTGGGGATCCAATGAGGCTTAAACAAATTTTACTTAATCTTGCTAACAATGCAATTAAATTTACCAAAGAAGGCAGTGTTACCATAAATATTTCGCAACTACCTGAGAAAAATAGAAAGCATCATATAGAATTTAAGGTTATTGATACCGGCATTGGCATACCCGAAAATGATAAGGACAAACTCTTTAAACTCTTTAGTCAGGTAAACCAAACTACGCAGCGAGAATATGGCGGTACAGGTTTGGGTTTAGCCATTTCCAAAAAACTTGTTGAGTTAATGAATGGTGAAATAGGTGTTGATAGTATACCTGATATTGGATCAACATTCTGGTTCAATGTGTTTTTTGACAAATCAATTGATGAAGATATTAAACATGAGAATGTTGTTGAAGAAAAACTAAGCTCAACAACTAATTTAAATATCTTACTTGTTGAAGATAATCTAATCAATCAAAAGATAGCCTCGGGTGTAATTAAGCAACTCGGTCACACTATTTCTGTTGCTGACAATGGAAAAATAGGTGTTGAAATGTATAAAGCATACAGTTATGATCTTGTGCTAATGGATATTCAGATGCCGGTAATGGATGGTTTTACAGCCGTTAAGGAAATTCGTGAATGGGAACATGATGAAAGAAAACAACCTGGTTACATAATAGCACTAACTGCAAACGCATTGAAAGAAGACAAAGAAAAATGTTTTGAAGTTGGAATGAATGATTTTTTAGCTAAGCCTTTTAAAATAAAAGACATACAAGGTGCAATATCAAAAATTTATAAATGATATTCCTACTAAAGCTTGAACTTTAGAAATTAGTATCCTCTCTTATTGCAAATTTCATAACTAATAAACTCTTTATATACATGATATTTATCATTAGTAATGATGGTTATACAAAAAAACGTACTGTTTTTATACTAAAAAAATGTATTTTAGCGGCCAGTAATTGTTATTTTAATCAATCAAAACTATGATTTCTTTCACAAAACTTATAAGTAAGCTTGTGCTTACTATTTTGGTATTTTTATTAATTCTACCAGGCATATTAAATGCGCAAGAAGGCAATTACCTCGGTTGTGAAAAAAAAATCCACCCCGAAGAATTATTGGCAAAAGCAATGATAGCTGATTTCAGCAACAACCTCAGCGAAAAAATATATGAGGACTCAAAAAACTCTTATTTTGCTGTAGACGTTGCAAAACTTAATACGAAATTTGAGAGAATAAGATTATTGGAATTAAGTTATAGTGATGATGCTCTTGTTAGTATAGGTACAGATGAAAATAGACTCTTCTATTTCTTTTTAGTAAATAATATACTTAACAAAACACCTGAAGATATTAACAACACATTCATTGGTTTCCAAACTCAGGCAACAGTAGAATCAGCTAAACTAAACGAGGAACAACTCCGACTTTGGTTATTACAGCACGATAAATTATCAAAAAAATAGTAGGTTAAACCAATCACATCTTAACAATGAAAAAATTTATACTTATAATAATATTATTTATTTCATTTGATACAGTTACTTTTGGACAAGCCGGACTATGTGAAATATCTGATCCATTTTGCACAAGTAGCATCTATACTTTCCCGGCTGGAGTAAATACAGGAACTGCTCAATCGGGGCCAAATTATGGATGTTTAGGCACTCAACCAAATCCCGCATGGTATCATATGAAAATAGCAGTTGCGGGAAATATTAATATATATATGTCTACGCTACCCTTAAGGGATATCGATTTTATTTGTTGGGGACCATTTACTGACCCATATGATCCTTGCGCATCTTCGCTAACAAATAATATGATAGTTGATTGTAGCTTTTCGGCCAACCCTACTGAAAATTGTTATATTCCAAATGGGCAAGTTGAGGAATATTATATATTATTGATTACGAACTATTCTAATCAAGCTTGCAACATAACTTTCCAAAAAACTTCTGGAACTGGTGAAACGGACTGTACAATTGTTCCACCACCGGTTTCAAATAATGGTCCTTTATGTATTCACGATAATCTGGAATTATATGCTGATTACGTTAGCAATGCAACATATGCCTGGACCGGACCTGCAGGTTTTACATCAAATGAACAAAATCCTGTGATATCAGATGTTGACATGACAAATGCAGGGACTTATCAACTTATTATTACAGTTAATGGTAGCCCCAGTGACCCTGTTGAAACACATGTTACTATAAATGCTCTATCAAATGCCGACTTTACTTTTAATGATGCATGTTTCGGAGAAACTACATTTTTTGTCGATGAATCAACCATAGAACCAACTACTTCTTCAATTACCTCCTGGAACTGGGAATTTGGAGATGGACAGCAAGGTGTGGGTCAAAATCAAGAACATACCTATGGTGACGTTGGTGATTACAGTGTTACATTAACAACCTATACAGGATTTGCACAATGCCCTAATTCTGAAACAAAAACAGTTACTGTTTTTAGTGCTGCTACAGTAGATGCTGGTGCTGACATTACAATTCCAAATGGATGGAATACCCAGTTGGATGCAACAGTTAGCGGAGGAACCGGTGGTTATGACTTATTATGGCAACCCGAGAACCTGTTGATTGATCCAAGTGTAGTTGACCCTACAACAATAGCATTATCAGCTACAGCTGTATTTAAACTTAACGTAACAGATGCAAGCTCAGGTTGTAATAGTGCTGATAGCATGACCGTATTAGTTACCGGAGGCGCATTAGGCGTTACAGCTACTGCCAGCCCAATGACTATATGTCAGGATGAAATTGTTAATCTGGTTGCTCTTCCTTCAGGTGGGTCAGGAAATAATTCCTATAGTTGGACATCTAATCCTCCAGGTTTTGTAGCTGACATTAAAGAACCTTCCGATTTTCCTCAGGTAACAACAACTTATTTTGTTTCTGTTTTTGATGGACAAAATACTGTTGACGCTTCAGTACAGGTAGTTGTTAAACCAAGACCTATTGGAAATGCCGGTACAGATATACCTATAACAGTAGGAACATCTACCACCTTAACCGGATCTTCATCAAGTGGCGGTACTGGCGACTTCACATATTTATGGACTCCCATAAACTCCTTACTTGATCCAACATCATTACATCCACAAACCATAGTACTAGATGAAAGCACAGAATTCTATCTTCAGGTAAATGATGCAAATGGTTGCCAAAGTGTACCTGATAATATGTTTGTATTGGTGGGTGGAGATGTACTTAGTGTTTTTCCAACATCATCCGCTCAAAACAATGTAATTTGTCAGGGTGAAGATGTTGAACTTTTCCCTAATGCTTTTGGTGGAGGTGGAATCTATACTTTTCTTTGGACAGATGGTGGAGGGTTTAGCTCTACAGAAGAATCACCAATTGTTAGTCCATGGGAAACTACTACTTATACCATTGAAGTAAATGATTCATTTAAAACAGTTACCAATCAAATTACTATTGTAGTTAATCACACACCAGTGGTAGATTTATTTCCAGCGGGTGCCACGCCATGGGGAATTACTACTGATACCATCAAAGTTTGTGTAAGAGATTCAGTACTACTTGATGCGGGAGATCCCATTAATCCACCGTTAATGAACTACCTGTGGTCATCTTCTGCAACCTCACGAAATATTACAGCATCTACCAATGGTAGCTGGATTGTAATTGATAGTTATTGGGCACATGCCGAAAATCCTGTTACAGGTTGTACCGGACAAGATACCATTACAATATTTTTCGATTTTGATGAATGTAGTATCGGAATTGATGAAAATGATGGGCTATCAAATAATATTACGGTAATGCCTAATCCCACAAGTGACTTTACTACTATTGTTATTAAAGACATTGGAGGTGAAATAACTATTAATTTGTATGATATTCAAGGTCAAACAATTTGGCAACATCGAGATGAATTAGTGCAAGGTTCCGGTTATTCAAAAGAGATTTCCTTGAAATCCCTTCCCATTGGTGTTTATTTGATAAATATAGAACACAAGAAAGGAATATTTAACAAAAGAATTATTAAGAACTAGCATAATAAACTAGTGTTTTTTAATCAATTACTCTACCAATACCAGATGAAGAAATCATACTTACCAAAACAATTCGTTTACATAATAGCTCTGGCATTATTGTTATCAAATCCTGTTTTTTCTCAAGTTAGAAACTGTGATTATGTAGTGCCACATATGGCAGATACTTGGATTTTTGGGATAAATGCCAGAATTAATTTCACCACTAATCCACCCGAAATTGTACCCACTGCATTAAACTACGGGATGCCCTTTGGTACATCTACTATTTCAGATAAATATGGAAATATTCTATTGTTTACTAATGGTGAAACCGTTTGGAATAAAAGCAATCAAACCATGCAAAATGGAACCGGACTTAAAGGGTATAAGTATGGTGGACAATCATCCATAATAGTACCTCATCCAGGTAATTCTAATCAATATTTCATTTTCACAACAAATTTATTTATTCCAACCTTTAAAACAGATGGCATAAACTATTCAACCGTTGATTTTAGTAATAATAGTTTAGGAGAAATTACTTCTAAAAATAATTTACTTCTATCTGAGAATTCAAAAACCATATGCGCTGTAAAGCATCATAATGGTATTGATTATTGGGTAATAGTGCATGGTTTTGGGCAAAACAAAGGCAATAAATTTTATACCTTTCTTGTGGATACATCAGGTGTTGCTAATACTCCCATCGAAAGTACAACAGGTTATTTTCAATCAGGAGATATAAGTAACCAAACTGGTTACATGAAAGCCTCATCAAATGGCGCAAAACTGGCACTTTCAGTTCCTTTCGATGGTGTTGTTGAAATACTCGATTTTAACAATGAAACCGGTGTGATAAGTAATCCAATTACTAGTAATGTTGATTATTTGTATATCCCCGTTGGTATTGAATTTTCGCCTGATAATACAAAGCTTTACGTTACAACAAGCCCTATTAATAACGACACAAGCTATTTATTACAATTTGACTTAACATCAAATCAACCATTCACAAATCCTACTGCGGTTAATAAATTTGCTTACTTTGGAACTACTTCCGACAGTACCATGCAAGGTATACAACTAAGTGTTGATGGAAAAATTTATGTAACAAAAACAAAACAAAGTGGAGTACAACTTCCCAATTTAGGTGTTATTTATAATCCAAATCGATCTGGTTTGGCGTGTAATTATAATGAACTTGATTACAATAGTAATAATGGGTTATTTCTTGTTGGTGGAGGAAGTCAGGCAGGTTTGCCCGATTTCGTATCCGGTTTCCTTGATATACCACATTTTTATTATCTTAACCAGTGTTTAAACGACGAAACAAACTTCATAATCAGAAACACTGCAAATCTGGAACCAACATGGGATTTCAAAGATCCGAATGGAATTTCGTTACTTGTTGATCCAATGAACCCCATACATGTATTTAGTGAACCTGAAACATATAATGTTGTCTTAACAGAAACTTATGACGGAATAGATTATATTTTTTCTGAGTCCGTTATTATAAACCCTCTTCCATCCATTGAAATTGGTCAGGGTTCAGATATCGTTTATATTCTTCCTGGTTCATCAATCAGATTAGATGCCGGTGAAGGCATGGATGTTTATTCTTGGAATCCTGGAGGTAGCTCAAGCCAATATCTAGATGTGGTTGAAGAAGGAATATACATAGCAACAGTTACTGACTTTAATTGCTGCACAAATTCTGATACTGTAGAAATAAAATATGCATCTTTATCTTATCCTACTGCTTTTAAACCGGGTAGTTCAGTTTCTGAAAATAGTACCTTTGGAGTAGTTGGAAACCTTGGAGCAATATCTAAATATCAGATTAGAATTTTTAATCGCTGGGGTCAAATGATATTTGAAACTGATAATCCGTTGGAAGGTTGGGATGGAAACCAGGATGGCTCAGCAGCACCTATGGGTACTTATATTTACTCATCTGTTTTTACAAGTTTTGAAAGCGGCATTCAATCAAGCATTGATATAAAAAATACTGGAACTGTAACTCTAATCAGATAGTATCTTTTATTAAATTGCCATTGTTTTATTAACCACAAAGTTTATTATTTTGAATTCATCTGCAAAACAAATAGCGGCTAATCTTAACGTTGCCGAGTGGCAGGTCAATAACGCCATAGATTTAATTAAAGAAGGTGCAACTATACCATTTATTGCACGTTACCGTAAAGAGTTTACAGGTGAGCTAACCGATATTCAGCTAATTGAAATTCAAAAACAATGGGATCGTATTCTTGTTCTTGACGAAAGAAAAAAAGCTGTACTAAAATCACTTGAAGAACACGGCTTTATTAATGATGACCTTAGGAATAAGATTGGCTTAGCCCAGACAATTGCTGAAGTTGAAGATATTTATTTGCCATTTAAACCTAAGCGAAAAACGCGAGCAGTAATTGCACTTGATAAGGGGTTAGAGCCTCTTGCGAAGATGATTATGTCAGAAAATGTGAATAATGTTGATGAAGCAGCACAAAGATTTATTTCTGAAAAGCTTGGAGTTTCTGATTCTGATGATGCACTTGCTGGTGCTCGCGATATTATCGCTGAATGGATTAGTGAGTATCAATGGGTTCGCCAAAAACTTAGGTTACAGTTTGAAAAATATAGCAGCATCAGCTCAAAATGTGTTAAAGGTAAAGAAGAGGATGGTGCTAACTATAGTAGCTGGTTCGATTGGTCGGAGATATCTGGCAAGGCTCCTTCACATAGAATACTTGCTATGTTTAGAGGTGAAAAAGAAGGGTTCCTAAAACTGAAAATAGAACCTGATAAAGATAATGCCATCGAGCAGCTATCATCACGGTTAATTAAAAATAGCAATCCAGCATCAGAGCAAAAAAAACTTGCCATAATAGATTCTGTAAAACGTTTAATATTCCCATCCCTTGAAACAGAAATGCGTACTCTGCTTAAAGAGAAGGCCGACGAAGCTTCAATTGAGGTATTTGGTGATAATCTAAGTCAATTGCTTCTTGCTCCGCCAATGGGTCAAAAAAGAGTACTAGCCATCGATCCTGGATTCCGTACAGGTTGTAAAGTTGTTTGCCTCGACAAAAATGGAAAACTATTGCATAACGACACTATCTATCCTCATCCGCCCCAGCGCGAATCAACCATGGCGATCAAAAAAATCAATAATCTTGTCGACTCACATAACATCGAAGCAATTGCCATAGGAAATGGTACTGCAGGTCGTGAAACAGAGATGCTAATTGAGCGTATTAAATTTAATCGCGATATTATTGCGGTATCAGTTAATGAAGATGGAGCTTCGGTTTATTCTGCATCTGCAGTAGCACGTGAAGAATTCCCGGAGTATGACGTAACAGTACGTGGAGCTGTTTCAATTGGACGACGCCTGCTCGACCCACTTGCCGAACTTGTAAAAATTGACCCTAAATCAATTGGTGTTGGTCAATATCAGCACGATGTAAATCAAAAATTACTTAAACAAAGCCTGCAATCAACTGTTGAACTATGTGTTAACAAAGTAGGCGTTGACCTAAATACTGCCAGTAAAGAATTACTAACATACGTTTCGGGATTAGGACCAAAAATTGCTTCTCAAATTATTGAATACAGGAATAATAATGGAGATTTTAAAACTCGCGAAGAATTATTAAATGTTCCCGGACTTGGTAAAAAAGCCTATCAGCAGGCAGCTGGATTTTTAAGGATTAAAAACGGAGATAATATTCTTGACTCAACTGCCGTGCACCCTGAGCATTATGATGTTGTTAAGAATATTGCCAAAAAACGTAGATTAAAACTGGAAGAGCTAATTGGCGACAAGCAACTTAGATCATCAATTAATTTTGATGAGTTTGTTAATGACAATATTGGAATAATTTCGTTGAAAGATATACTTGACGAGCTTGAAAAACCCGGTAGAGATCCACGAAAGAAATTTGTAACCTTTAAATTTGACAGTCATATAAAAAGTATTGGTGATATATCTAATGGAATGGTATTACACGGAACCGTGACAAACATAACTGCATTTGGAGCATTTGTTAATTTGGGGATTCATGAATCAGCATTACTTCACAAAAGCCAGATTGCAAACGAATATGTATCAAACCCGGCTGATTATTTACGGATAAATCAACAAGTAATGGTTAAGGTTATTGAAGTCGACATTGAACGAAAAAGAATTGGACTGAGCATGAAAGATGTGAAACAAGATTAGAAATCTATCTTCAATTGCAAGTGGTAATTAAATGTTTTTCGATGATATGCCGTTAAACCATATTTCTGAATTGCTAGTTTATGCTGCATGGTTGGATAACCTTTATTTGTATTCCATCCATAATATGGATGCTTACTGTGTGCTTCAATCATATAGTCATCACGGTAGGTTTTAGCTAAAATTGAAGCCGCCGCTATGGATAAATACTTTCCATCACCTTTAATTATACATTCATAATTAATATTTTGATAAGGTTTAAATCTATTACCATCTATAAGCAATAGCTCAGGTTTGATTTTTAATTTATCCAGCGCCCGATGCATTGAAAAAATGGAGGCAACAAGTATATTTACTTCATCAATTTCAACTGGTGAATAGGAAGCTACTGCCCAGGAAAGAGCATTTTTCTCAATTTCATCCCGAAGTTTATATCTTGTTTTTTCGTTAAGTTTTTTTGAGTCGTTAAGCAATTCATTTTTATAATCCTTCGGAAGAATTACAGCAGCAGCAAAAACAGGTCCTGCAAGGCATCCCCTCCCCGCTTCATCACACCCAGCTTCGATAAGCTTTTTTGAGAAACTACTTAATAACATATAATTATGCCTCCAATAAGTCGGTAATTAAGTGTACATATTGATTAATAACAATAAGTATTGTGAGTATAGTTAAAGCAAAATTATACCACCGCAATCTTTTTACATAACTCAACCAGTTACCCACTAACAATGCTGAAGGAATGCACAATAATAAAAGAGATGCAATAGATTTAGTAAAAACCATCAGAATTATAAAAACAACCAATAACAAAACTATCGTTATTAAAAGATTTCGCCTGAGGTTTATATTCTTTTCGTTTAACTTACCGGCAATACCCAATGCTGATATAATTATCAAGAATGTTAGTATCACCAATACAATCATCTCAATAGGACTATTAGTGATTTTAAGCATCATTTCAACTTTTAAGGAGTTAAACAATACATATGATTCCTCCAACATAATATCTAAAGCATAACAAATGGTTAGTAAAAAAAAATATGGTAGTGTAACTCCAATTATTGTAACAACAAGGTTTCTCCATGTTACTATACGATGAATAAAAATAGATAACCAGATAAATGCAAATAGAAGTATTAAAGGTGTATAAAATAAAGATGCAATTCCAATTAAAAATGAAGCATTAAATATTAAGGGTATAGTATTTTTTGTGTAGGGTAATTGCATTAGGTTTCCCCATACAAATATTAGTATTAAGTTAATCCAGATAATTGGATTATTGTGATATTCTTCTACTAAAGCACTTGAAAATACGATAAATAAGGCTATTACAAGTGTACTAACTTTACCCACTAACCCAGTATCAATTGCATATTTATTTAGCAATATTGCAGAAAACAATGTTAGAAGAAATGAAATAGTGGTTAGAAAATAATTGTTTTGTGGGAAGATCTCAGCGAGTAGATTATAAGCATAGCTGGGTACTCCTGAATAACCTGTTGGATACAACAATGACGGTAACCAAATTATTAGTCCTAGAAAAAAAACAAGAAGATACCTTGAGATGTAACCTGTGCTTAAAAACCTTATCATTTATTTATTATCATATTGAACTAGATCAAACCCTATATCCCTTCTTTCATATTTACCTTCAAAGTTAATCAAATCAACATTTGCATATGCCTTTTTGAGTGCGCTACTCATATTTTCACCCATAGCGGTAACAGCAATAACCCTTCCTCCACTTGTTTTTACAGAATTATTTTCAATATCGATTGCTGTTCCTGCATGAAATAGTATGCAATTATTTAGATTATCAAGCCCTTTAATCGCCTTACCCTTTTTATAACTTCCAGGATAACCTCCCGACACCAACATAATTGCTGCAGCTGTCCTGTTATCAAACTCAATTTTAGTATTCTTAAGATTGCCTTTTGCTGTTGCGTCAAACAAATCCACTAAATCCGTAACAATTCTGGGAATTACTGATTCAGCTTCCGGATCACCCATTCTACAATTATACTCAATTACATATGGGTTATCATCAACATTTATAAGTCCAAAGAAAATAAACCCCTTATAAATAATACCATCATTGGAAAGCCCAGCTACTGTTGGTTTAATAATCCGATCCTCTACTTTTTTCATAAACTCAGCATTTGCAAATGCTACTGGTGAAATTGAACCCATACCGCCTGTATTCAGTCCGGTATCCGATTCGCCAATTCGCTTGTAATCCTTTGCTTCGGGAAGGATAACATAATCTTCACCATCTGTAAGAACGAAAACCGATAATTCAATACCACTCAAAAACTCTTCAATTACAACGCTTTTTGATGCTTCTCCAAATTTTTGCTCCGATATCATTGAGGTAAGCTCGGCTTTTGCATCTTCGGCACTATCAATTATCAATACACCTTTTCCGGCGGCGAGACCATCGGCCTTTAATACATATGGAGATGTTAAACTATCAATAAATAAATGTCCTTCGTTTATATTGGATGCATCAAATGTTTGGTATGCAGCAGTGGGTATATTATTTTTTGCCATAAAATCTTTGGCAAACGACTTACTGCCCTCCAATTTAGCCCCATCTTTTGATGGACCAATTACAGAAATATCTTTCAATACGGGATCAGCCACAAAAAAATCATAAATACCATCAACTAATGGTGCTTCAGGGCCAACAATAACCATATCAATTTCATTCTCAATAACAATCGTTTTTATTCTGTGAAAGTCATCAAGATCAACTGGAATATTTGTTCCAACATTTCGGGTACCTGCATTACCTGGTGCAATATATATGTTTTCTACTTTTTTGCTTTGAGCAATTTTCCATCCAATAGCATGCTCCCTTCCTCCACTACCTAGTATTAGTATATTCATTTGAGTATAATTTAGTTTTGGTTATTGTCGTTTGTTTTAAGAATTGATTGCCACAAACTTTCCGAAGTTTTTTCCCATGAAAAATCTGCTCTCCTTTTTCTTCCCTTCTCAACTAATGAATTAGCAAATGCTTTATCCGACGAAATTTTGTGCATTGCGTCTGCAATTTGTTCAATGCTGGACGGATCTACCAACAAAGCCGCATCACCGGATATTTCGGGCATTGATGTAACATTGGATGTTATAACGGGCACTTCAGCATTATATGCTTCAATAATTGGAATCCCGAACCCTTCAAATACTGATGCATAAACAAGAGCTATGGCTGACCCCACCACTTTACTAAGATCATCAGGCTCAAGCCTTCCCGTAAAAATAACATCGGTTTTATATTTCATTTTCTCATAAACTGACTTTATCTCTTCCGACCAATACATTTTTACACCTACAACAACAAATTTAGCATTTGTTTTATACCTATCCTTATACTGATCAAAAGCTTTAAATATGTTTTGTAAATTCTTACGGGGATTAAGAGCTCCAACGAAAACGAAATAGTCGTCCCCATCAGTAAACTTATCTTTTATTAATTTAATATCTTCTTTATGGATGGGTTTAAACAACTCATTGGCTCCATTGTATACCACATCAATTTTTTTAGGATCAATGCCATACTGTTTAATAATATCATTTTTTGAAAACTCAGAAACCGTTGCTATTCGTTTAGCCTTTTTTGCATATCGAGGAGTAAAATAAGTATAATAATTCCTAACTAACCACTGCATATGCTCAGGAAAATGCTCAAAATTTAAATCATGAATAACTATTAAGTCCGAATATTTTGAAGCAAGTGATAAATATGCATCAGGAGAAACAAATACATCTGGATTAATTTTCTTTAGGGCTCTTGGTATTGATATCTCAAACCAAATATAATGCAAAATTGGATGACGAGCCGGAGGGCCGATAACAACAGCTGTAACGTTATCAGCAAAAATAAACTCATCATTAGTTGGTCTGTCGAAAATAAAATAGAATTGATGCTCGGGATGTGATAATACAATACGCTTTAAGGATTCATAGGTAAACCATCCGAT
This sequence comes from uncultured Bacteroidota bacterium, assembly GCA_937912115.1. Taxonomy (GTDB): domain Bacteria; phylum Bacteroidota; class Bacteroidia; order Bacteroidales; family F082. The sequence continues at coordinate 61,458 of CALDOI010000142.1, forward strand.
ACCCTCCAATTTATTTTTTAATAACAACCTAGTGTTTACCGCAATTTTCAATCTTTTCCCTTAATTAATGATGTGGCAAATATCCTAAAAAAAACTCAGACCCGCTTATTAAGAAAATTAAAAAGGTAATAACATCCAACTCCTATAATAATACCAAGTATTGCTCCAACAAAAACATCGGTAGGGTAATGAACCCCAAGGTACACTCTGCTAAAAATTATTAAAATTGCATATATCGACATAACCGGCCAAATCCACCAATGTTTGTCCCTTAGTAATAAAATAATAAACGAAGCAACAGCAAAGCTATTAGCTGCATGAGATGAAACAAAACCATACTTTCCGCCACAAGCTTTAACAAGATTCAATAACCCTAGCAAGTCTTCCTCATAACAAGGCCTTAGTCGTTGAAAAACATTTTTAAAAAGGTGAACCGAGGTTTGATCAGCAATTAAAACAACTAATGCAACAATCACTAAAACCAGCCATGATTTTTTTTTGTAATCAAGTATTATAATATAGAGCAATAGCAGATAAAGTGGCATCCAGCCCAGTTTCGAGCTTACAAATACCATAATAATATCAAGTACCTGATTATTAAACCCATTAATTAATAATAAGAGTTCCCTATCAAGCATTGCAATATACTCAAGCATATGTGATTATTTTATTCGGAATAAAAAAGTTATTCCATACCATTAGAATACAATATTATTGAACTTGTATGAAAGTGCAACATTTTTACTATTCACCTCCATTAACTGCTTTCATTTTTTGATCGAAATAGTATGAATTATAAGGATCGCGTCTCATCAAAATATCGATATATTGAATTGCCCTTTTATATTTACCCCTACCCATATATTTCTCCATTTTTTTTATGTAATACTCATCGCCATTACATAAAAACCCCGGATTATCAGCTTCCAACACAAGTAGTGCATCCTCAGTATTGGTTTCAGTACCCTTAAGAGTAAATTGTATTGGGACTTCAAAACGTGTATACTTCTCATCATTACAAGTATTCCAATGTCCTTCAATACTTGTGAAAAACGAGGATATTTCATTATCAATTCCGTAGCCAAGTGGCGTTTTAATTTTCAGCTCATAAACTTCACCTTCGCAATTTACTCTAAACGAAACCAGGGCAATTCCCACAATACAATTTCCAACAGCCATTGGCGGATAAGTTACGGTTTGAATAAACATCTTTTCAAAGGTGTAAAAGCCCCCCTTAAATCTATAGTTTAACAACTTAATCAAATTATCCTTGCGTGCTTGAGCAATGGAAACAGATTCCTGACTATATAATTGACATCCTATTGCTGAAACAATAATAAAAACAAATAATAATATTGATTTCTTCATTATATAATTACTAATTGATTAAAGTGGTAAAACTAATTCCTTTTACTAAGAACTTCTTTTATATCACACAATAATTGTTTGGTTCTTTTCAAAGTGGAAATAACATCAAGTTTATCGATGGTGTCATCTTCTTTTCTATTATTGAGATAATCATTAACTCCTTGAATTGTCATTCCTTTTACCTTAACAAGATGATAAACTATTTCAATATTATCAATATCTTTTTTTGAGTAATATCTTGTTCCTTTTTCGTTTTTCTTTGGCTTAATAAAAGCAAACTCCTTTTCCCAATACCTAATCAAGGATGTATTTACGTTGAACTTTTTAGCTACATCACCTATTTTAAAATAAATCCTTTCAGCCATGATTTAATAATTAAAGCTTAATCAAGTGATTGATTAGGAAGCTTGGATAATGTTAGTATGGTTTCAAATTCATCTGGCGATAAGTCGTTAAAGAAGTAGTAAATAGGATTTAATGTACGATTGTTTTTCCTAACCTCATAGTGCAAATGAGGAGCTGTAGATTTACCGGTATTCCCAACAGTAGCAATTATCTGACCTCGATTTACAATTTCTCCTTTTTTTACCTTTATGTCTTTAATATGAGCATAAAATGTTCGATAACCATAACCATGATCGATAGTTACAGTATTACCATATCCTCTCCGCGAATGGTTAGTTTTAACAACCGTACCCGCGCCACTCGAGTAGATAGGAGTTCCCTGAGGAGCACTAAAGTCAACTCCTGCATGGAATTTATTAATTTTATATATCGGATCGATTCGATATCCGTAATACGAGGATAACCTTTTTAGTTCTTTATTATTTACTGGCTGAATAGCCGGAATACAAGCCAACATATTTTCTTTGTTCCGTGCCATCTCGTAAACATCATCAAACGACTTCGACTGAACATAGAGCTCGCTGGCTAGTTTGTCAAGTTTCCTCGCTGTTTCAATCAATAATTCCGAATTGTTATATCCTTCAAGTTTTACATATCGGTCTACACCTCCATATCCTGCCTGCCGTTCTTCAATCGATATGGGTTCAGCTTCGAAAATAACTCTGTAAATATTATCATCTCGGTCAGCCATTTCATCAACAAGTTCTTGAAGGTTTACAAGCCTATCGTTCATTATCTGATACTGGAGTTCATATTGAGAAATTTCGCTCTTCAACATTCTTTCTTTTGGAGATTCGAAAAACGTATAAGAGACTATGATCAAGGCAATTGAAAATGCCAATGCTGTTATCAGAAATAGTAATCCACGAAATATTCTTTGCAGTGATGAAGTTTTCGATTCTTCATATGACAGTGACTTCTTGTTAAAAATGTACTTTTTCTTTGCCATAATAACCCAGCTTAAAATGCGAAATTAATTATTTAGGCTAAATTTGCAATCTTTTAATAATAAATGTTTCAACAACTGAATGTTAACTATTTGAATATGAAGTCAATTGATATACGAAAAGCTTTCCTCGATTTTTTCGCCAGCAAACAACATAAGATTGTGTCATCAGCTCCAATGGTTGTTAAAAATGACCCTACCCTTATGTTCACCAATGCGGGCATGAATCAGTTTAAGGATCTTTTCCTGGGCAATGCACCAATTATTACATCAAGAGTTGCCGATACTCAAAAATGCCTGAGGGTAAGTGGTAAACATAATGATCTTGAGGAAGTTGGTCACGATACCTACCATCATACAATGTTTGAAATGCTGGGTAATTGGTCGTTTGGTGATCCCATTGGTGGCGAGGGTGGCTATTTCAAAAACGAAGCCATAGACTGGGCATGGGAACTTTTTACAGAAGTATATAATATTGACAAAGAAAGCTTATACGTAACTGTTTTTGAGGGTGATAAAAGTGATGGGCTGTCAGAGGATAGTGAAGCACGCAATATCTGGAGAAAATATCTTCCTGAGGACAGAATATTACTTGGATCAAAAAAAGATAATTTCTGGGAAATGGGTGATACCGGACCATGTGGCCCTTGTTCTGAAATCCATATTGACATAAGACCAAAAGAAGAAAAAGCAAAAATTTCCGGACGTGAACTTGTAAATATGGATCACCCTGAAGTTATAGAAATATGGAATCTAGTATTTATAGAATTCAATCGTCTTTCGAGTGGCGAATTGCAACCTCTTGCAGCTAAACATGTTGATACTGGTATGGGATTCGAACGTTTAGCAATGGTACTTCAAGGGGTAAGGTCTAATTATGATACTGATATTTTCACTCCAATCATTAGTGAAATCTCAAAACTATCGGGAATTAAATACGGTAGCAACAATGAGTCGGATATCGCCATGAGGGTGATTGCTGACCATTTAAGGGCTGTATCTTTTGCAATTGCTGACGGACAATTACCATCTAATACCGGAGCTGGTTATGTTATTCGCAGAATATTACGACGTGCAGTTAGATATGGTTTTACTTTTCTTGACTTTGATGCACCGGCGTTATACAAGTTACTTCCTGTGCTTAACGATCAAATGGGAGAAGTATTCACTGAATTAAGAACCCAACTCGACTTTATCAGTCAGGTTATTAAGGAAGAAGAAGTTGCATTCCTGAGAACCCTTGCCCATGGGATTAAAAAATTTGACAGCTATATTGAGAGCAATAAAGAAAATAAAGAAGTTGCCGGTGATTTTGCATTTGAGCTATATGATACTTTTGGATTCCCTATAGATCTAACTCAACTTATTGCCCGCGAAAAGGGGATGACTGTTGACATGGCGGGTTATAACACCGGATTGGATGAACAAAAAGCCCGGTCCAGAAAAGATGCTTCAGTGGACACTGGTGATTGGACAGCAGTTAATGATTCGAATAAGGAATCATTATTTGTTGGATTTGATTCCCTTGAATCTGTCTCGAATATTAAAAAATTCAGAAAAGTTGCAAAAAGCAAACAAACATACTTTGAAATTATCCTTGACAAAACTCCATTTTATGCTGAATCGGGTGGTCAGGTTGGAGACACAGGAACATTAACATCAGCTAATGAAGTACTGAGAGTTATTGATACTAAAAAGGAAAACAATCAAATAGTACATATTGTTTCCACAGAACCAAAAAATCCGGAAGGTGAATTCAAAGCAAAAGTTAACGAGAACAAACGAAGACTAACTACAGCCAATCATAGTGCTACTCACCTCATGCATTCGGCACTTAGGCAAGTGCTTGGAAGTCATGTCGAACAAAAAGGATCATTGGTAAATGACGAACGACTTCGTTTTGATTTTTCACATTTTGGTGGCATGAGCGAGGATGAAATAAAGGAAGTAGAAAAGATTGTAAATAATAAAATTCGCGAAAATATTATAACCAATATTGCTCAAGATATGCCCATGGATGATGCCATTGAAATGGGAGCCACAGCTTTGTTTGGTGAAAAATATGGTGAAAAAGTCAGAGTTATAACCTTTAATCCTGGATTTTCTGTTGAGCTATGCGGAGGAACACACGTTAGGGCGACCGGCAATATTGGTTTTTTTAAGATAGTATCAGAAAGTGGAATTGCCGCCGGAGTTCGCCGAATTGAAGCTGTTACAGGAGCAAAGGCTGAAGATTATATTTACACTCAGGTTGGAACCTTAAATTCAATTAAGGGTTTATTTAAGAATCAACCAAACACTCTACTTGCAGTAAACAATATTATAGATCAACATAATAAACTACAAAAGGAAATTGAAAGCTTAAATAAAAAACAAGCTCTTCAAATTTCTGATTCTTTGCTAAAAAATGCAGAAATTATTTCCGGAATAAAATTTATTGCTACAATTGAAAAACTTGATGTTAACCAGGCAAAAACTCTTGCGCAAAAACTACGCTCGAGTGGTGATGATATCATGACAATTATTGCAACCAAAAACGATGACAAGGTAAATCTTACTATTTCGATTTCTGATGAACTTGTTGCTTCTAGAGGACTGCATGCCGGTAATATCATAAGAGCAATATCGAGTAATATCAAAGGTGGTGGTGGTGGTCAGCCATTTATGGCTACAGCCGGAGGAAAAGATGCAAATGGTATTGAAGCTGCATTTGAAGAAGCAAGGGAAATGATTAAATGAGGGTTTAATGAATGAGTGCTTGAGTTTATAGTTCATTCATTATCCGTTTAAAAAGTACAATTATATTAAAAGCAATAAAAAAAGTGCGTAAATGAAGTATTATTTTCCATTTACACACTTTTTTTTTAATGATTACACCAACTACCAGGCTACTGCAAATTCAATGTAGAAATATAAGCGTAAAACGATTCTTCCAATTCCTTGGATAATTCTTCCTGCTTATTTTGG